>JAVXVR010000101.1:0-6394 GCA_032230165.1 Acidobacteriota bacterium
ACGTGTTCCAGATTCTGCTGGAGAACGACTACCTGATGAACGCGCGCGAGCGCCCCGACCGCACCTACATCGTCGCGCCGGGCGAAGACCTCTACCGCCTGACGCCGCGCCGCGTCGTCGAGATGGGACTCGTCGAGACTGCCGGCGGCGAGTCCTACGCGCTCGGCAAGGAAGAGAAGTCCGCGCGCACGGTCGGGTCTTACTCGCTGCTCGAAGAGATCGGGCGCGGCGGCATGGGCACGGTTTACCGCGCCGTCCACCAGACGACGGGGCAGCTCGTCGCCGTCAAGCTGCTCGCGCCGAACCTCGCCGCCGACAGCGAGCCCGTCGAGCGCTTCAAGCGCGAGGCGCTCGTCATGTCGAAGCTGCGCCACCCGAACATCGTGCGCTTCTACGATCTCGGTCAGGACGGCGAACAGTGGTATCTGGTGATGGACTACGCCGAGGGGCTCAATCTCCAGACGATCCTCAGACAGCGCGGGCGGCTCGACCTCGACACGGCGCTCTCCGTCGCCAAGACCGTCGCCGCCACCTTCCAGTACGTCCACGAGCAGGGCTTCATCCGCAACGACATCAAGCCCGCGAACATCCTGCTGAGCAACAGCGGCAAAGTCATGATCACGGACTTCGGCATCGCCAAGCCGCGCGAGCCAGAGCACGACACACAAGTCCTGACGTTCGCGGGCGGCTTCGTCGGCACGCCCTACTACATGGCTCCCGAACAGTTCATGGATCAGAATCTCGCGGACGCGCGCTCGGACGTTTACTCCTTCGGCGTGCTGCTCTACGAGATGCTGACGGGCGTGCTGCCCTTCAAGGGTGAGAACATCCCCGAGACCATGCGCAAGCACGTGACCGAGCCGCCCCCGCCGCCGTCCAACTACGCGCCGGTGCCGCACGACGTTGAGGCTTTGATCCTGAAGTGTCTGGAGAAGTCGCCCGCCGACAGGTTTCAGAGCATGGCGGAGGTGGGCGTGGCGCTGCGTGCGGCAAACACCGCGACGACCATCGCCGATCTCTCGCCCATCGTCGCCGACGCGCAAGACAAGGTGCGCGCGGAGCAGCAGATGATCCAGACGCCGACCATCATCACCGCACCGCCGCCCGTCTTCGCGACCGCGCCCGTCCTCGCAGCCATGCCTGTCTCGGCGGTCGCGTCCGCGCTCACGCCTCCGCTCCAGCCGAGCTTCGGAATGACACCGGCTCAGTTAAGCCAGTCTCAGACGGGCGAGGGCTTCATGCCGATGCCGGGGACTTCCGCGCCGCCGCCGATCCTTGCGGACACGATGAGCGCGCGCGCCGTAGACTTCGAGACGGACTACGACGCCTACCTGATGATCGGTCAGGGAGCAAGCAATGACACACTGAGAGTCTTCCCTCTGAGGAAGGAAAAGATCAGTATTGGTCGCGACCCATCGAACGATCTCGCCCTGAACAGCGTCTCGGTCTCACGCTTTCAGGCGAGCATCGCCTCTCGCGACGGCGTGTATTTCGTCGAAGACCTGAACTCCGCCAACGGCGTCCTCATCAACGGCGCGCCCGTCCGCGAGGCGACCCGGCTCAAGGAAGGCGACCAGCTTCAGGTGGGCGATTTCTCGCTCAGTTTCAACCAGCGCGCCGCCCCGTGATCCGCGGCGCAATAGTCCGCCGACCTTGCGCCTCACCAGCCCGCACGACGCGCCACACGCCGAGCGCTTCACCCCGCTTCACCGCCGCGCTTTGCTTCAATGTTATACTGAACCCAGTCAGAATCACTCGGACAGTAGACGACGCGCGCGGACGAAACGCCAGCGCGAGCGGGCTTCTTACGATGACGACGAAGGGGGCACAGATCGAGCCGACGAACGTTGCGCTGCGGCGCGCGTCCGCCGACGCCGTGCCGAAGGATGCGGCGGCGGTCGTCCTGTTGCGCGAGGGCGCAAGCCCCGCCGATCTGCAAGTCTTCTGGGCGCGGCGCGGCGAGCAGATGGCTTTCCTCGGCGGCTTCTACGCTTTCCCCGGCGGGCAGCGCGACGAGGCGGACGCCGAGACGCGCGTCGAAGCTTGTGACGACGCGGAACTCCGCGCGATGATCTCTTGCGCGGCGCGCGAGCTGTTCGAGGAGACAGGCGTGCTCGCCGCGCGCGGCACGGACTCTCTGACGCGCGGACAGCTCGAATCGCTCTACGACGATCTCTCGTCGGGTCGCATGAACTTCGCGCAGATGCTCGCCCACTACGATCTCTACTTGGACGCGCGCGACTTCACCTTCGCCGGTCGCTGGGTGACGCCGCCCTTCAGTCCGCGCCGCTTCGACACGCTCTTCTTCATCGTCCGTTGCCCGCGCAAGCAGGAGCCGCGCGTGCGCACCCGTGAATTTGATCACGGCGAGTGGACGCTCGCGCGCGAAGCCCTCGCTCGCTGGCGGAGTTCCGAGATTCTCGTCGCGCCTCCGGTGCTGCACGCGATCAAAGCGCTCGCGGGCGGGACGACCGACGATCTCGAAGCGCTCGCCGCGCGCTTCCTCGCCATCCCGCAGGCGCATAGGGAGCAGGTGCGCCGCATCGAGTTCACGCCGGGCTTTGTGTGCTTCCCCGTGCGCACGCCGACGAAGCCGCCCGCGACGCACACGAACTGCTATCTCATCGGACACAGTGAGTTCATCGTCGTCGATCCCGGCTCGCCTTACGAGGACGAGCAGACGGCGCTCGCCGCGTGCGTGGACGAGATGATCGCAGAGGGTCGGATTTTGCGCGAGATCGTCTTGACGCACCACCACCCCGATCACGTCGCGGGCGTCGAACACTTGCGCGCGCACCTCGGCGGGCGCGCACAGGTCGCCGCGCACAGACTCACGGCGGACGCGCTCGGCGACGCGGTTCGCGTGGATCGCTTCATCGAAGAGGGCGACACGGTCGAGCTGGCGGGCGATCCCGTGCTGCATTTGCGCGCGATGCACACACCCGGACACACGCGCGGGCATCTCAGTTTTTACGAAGAGCGCACGCAGACTCTCGTCGTCGGCGATAACATCCTGGGGTTAGGCTCGGTCTTGATTGATCCGCCCGAAGGCGACATGCGCGACTATCTTGCGTCGCTCGAACGCTACCGCGCTCTGCTTCCCGACGTTAAAGTTCTCTTCGGCGGTCACGGCGCGGCGATGGCGAATCCGCGCGCGAAGATCGAGGGATATATCGCGCACCGCTTGGAGCGCGAAGCAAGCATTCTGAAAGCTGTGCGCGAGGGCGCAGGGTCGCCGCGCGAGATCGTCGAGCGGGTTTACACGGACGTGTCGCCAAAGCTCCACGCGATGGCAGAGCGCGCGGTCGTTGCGCATCTGGAAAAACTCGAGGCGGACAATCTCGTGAGCCGCGCGAGCAATGGTCGTTACGTGCCTAATGACACGAACGCGGCGGCGAGTTGAAAGTTTTAATCAGACGGTGAAGGGAATTGAGAACAAGGAACGGTAATCGGAGGGGCGATGAAGAAGGCGAAAACTTTAGGCGAGTTGAAGCGGCAGGGTTACCACACGCGCTCGGTCAAAGACGAGATGCGCGCGAACCTCATAGATAAGCTGCGGACGGGCGAGCGCATCTTCCCCGGCATCGTTGGCTACGACGAGACGGTCGTGCCGCAGATCGTGAACGCGGTGCTGGCGCGTCATAACTTGATCCTTTTGGGCTTACGCGGTCAGGCGAAGAGCCGCATCATACGGCAACTGACGAACCTGCTCGACGAAGAGATGCCCGCCGTCGAAGGCTCGGAAGTCAACGATGACCCCTTGCGCCCGATCAGCGCCTACGCCCGCCAGTTGGTCGAAGAGCACGGCGACGAGACGCCCGTCAGTTGGATCACGCGCGACTCTCGTTTCGTCGAAAAACTCGCCACGCCCGACGTGACCGTCGCGGACATCATCGGCGACGTTGACCCGATTAAAGCCGCGAAGGGCGGTCATCTCTTGAGCGACGAGCTAACGATCCACTACGGGCTACTGCCGCGCGCCAATCGCGGCATCTTCGCCATCAACGAGCTGCCTGACCTCGCCGGGAAAATTCAGGTCGGACTTTTTAACATCATGCAGGAGGGCGACGTGCAGATTAAGGGCTACCCTGTGCGCTTGCCGCTCGACGTGATGCTCGTCTTCTCCGCCAACCCGGAAGACTACACGGCGCGCGGCAAGATCATCACGCCTCTCAAAGATCGCATCGGCGCGGAGGTGATGACGCACTACCCGACGGAGATCACGCTCGGCGTCGAGATCACGCGACAGGAAGCTTGGACGACGCGTGAAGGCTTGGAGTCGAGTTTGCGCGTGCCGGAGTTCATACGCGAGATCGTCGAGCAGATCGCTTTCGAGGCGCGCGACGACCAGCGGATTGATAAGCATTCGGGCGTCTCGCAGCGTCTGCCGATCACGGTCATGGAGTCCATCATCTCAAACGCCGAAAGGCGCGCGCTTGCGACCGGAGAATACGAGATCGTTCCGCGCATCTCGGACATCTACGCCGCTGCGCCTTCGATGACGGGGAAGATGGAGCTGGAATACGAGGGCGAGCAGATCGGCGCGGGCAGAATCGCGAAAGATTTAATCAAGCGCGCCGCCGGGGAAATCTTCGAGGGCTACTTCGTCGGCATAGACTTCTCAGCGACGGTGCGTTGGTTCGACGAGGGAGGTACGCTGCGCCTCGCCGACACCGCGCCCGCCGAAGAGTGCGTCACGCTCTTACAGCCTATCCCCGATCTCATAGACACCGTCCGCATCCCCTTCGACTTCAAGCCGGCGGACGACGCGCAGCTCGTCTCGACCTGCGAGTTCGCCCTCGAAGGTCTCTACGCGCAGAACAAGATCAGCCGCAACGAAGAAGGCGGCTACACGGCGGCGACCAAAGCGAAGAAGGATCGGCGCGGCATGATCTATGATGATCTGACGGAGACGGGGCGATACAGCTAAGAGCCGTGACAAGTGATAAGTGACAGGTAAAACCACTTGTCGTCTTGCTTGTCACCTGTCACTTGTCACCTGTCACTTTCTTATGAAATTCATACGCTATTCCAAGTTCAACGGCTTCGACGTGTCGGGCGTGAGCCTCGGCGATCTGATGGACGCTTTGCAGGACTCGCTGCTTCAGTCGGGCTACGACGACGATTACTACTGGACGCGGCAGCGAAGACCTCAGGACACGTCGCTCGACGCGCTCAGGCAGGCGCTCTTGCAAGCGCTCTTAGAGATGGGCGAACTCGGCGAGCGCGATGTCGAGCAGATGCTCGCCGACAACAACGGACAGTTCAAGGGGTCGCAGCTCGAAGAGTTGTTGAATCAGTTAATTGAGCGGCTGGTCGAGGAAGGCTACTTGAATCTGCGCGAGCAGTCGCAACCTCAGCGACGGCAGCAGCGCGGCGGCGGGCGCGGCAAGATTGAAGAGCCACAGCCGCGCGACGTGAAGTTTGAGGTGACGGAGAAGGGGTTGGATTTCTTAGGCTACAAGACTCTGCGAAACCTTCTGGGCAGCCTCGGCAAGTCTTCCGTCGGGCGTCACGACACGCCGCACCTCTCGACGGGTGTGGAGGCGGCGCAAGTCGCGAAGCCTTACGAGTTCGGCGACACGATCAACCTCGACGTGAACGCGACACTCATGTCCGCGATCAAGCGCGAGGGCTTGACCGTTCCCTTGAACCTCGAATACGGCGACCTCTACGTCCACCAGCAGGACTATCAGTCTTCGTGCGCCACGGTCGTCATGCTCGACTGCTCGCACTCGATGATCCTCTACGGCGAGGATCGCTTCACGCCCGCCAAGAAGGTCGCGCTCGCGCTCGCGCACCTCATACGCACGCAGTACCCCGGCGACTCTCTGAAGATCGTCCTCTTCCACGACGGCGCGGAAGAGTTGCCGCTCGCGCGGCTCGCGACCACACAGGTCGGTCCCTACCACACGAACACGGCGGAAGGCTTGCGGCTCGCGCGCCGCCTACTGCAAGCGCAGCGCAAGGAGATGAAGCAGATCGTGATGGTGACGGACGGCAAGCCGACCGCGTGCTTCGTCGAGGGCGCGGACGCGGTCGCCGCAGGCTACGGGCGCTCGGCTCACGCGCGCAGCGCGTTCGGCGGCGGACGACCGCTCTACAAAAACTCAATGGGCAACGATCCGTTCGTCATGGACGCGACCTTCCGCGAGGTGCAGGCGTGCCGCAAAGCCGGGATCATGATCAACACCTTCATGCTCGCGTCGGATTACTACTTGGTCGAGTTCGTCAAGCAGATGTCGGCGATGACTTCGGGCAAAGCCTACTTCGCCACGCCCGGCAACCTCACGCAGTTCGTCCTGATAGACTTCCTGCGGCGGAAGAAGAGCCGCGTCAAATAAGGAACAGCAGGCAGTAGGCAGTAGGCAGTCGAAGACAGGAAAGCGGGCCG
>JAVXVR010000114.1:0-2723 GCA_032230165.1 Acidobacteriota bacterium
TTGATCATGCGCGAGGACGAAATCCTCGGCATCATCAGTCGCGCGGGCGCGGCGGCTGGTTCGGCGGGCGGCAGGCTCACGGCAAGCACTGGCGGCAAGAAGAGCGGCAAGTAGCCCGCCGGCGGCAGAAGCTTTGATCGGCAGAGTCCCCTCATTGGGGCGTCATTCACAATTTGATTAGGAGAAGAGATAAAGATTATGGCAAAGCAAATAGTTCACGGTGAGGAATCGCGTGCGGCGATCCTGCGCGGCGTTAACATCCTCGCCGACGCGGTGAAAATCACGCTCGGTCCGAAAGGCAGAAACGTCGTGCTTGATAAGAAGTTCGGCAGCCCGACGATCACCAAGGACGGCGTGACGGTAGCGAAAGAGATCGAACTCAAAGATTCAATGGAGAACATGGGCGCGCAGATGGTGAAAGAGGTCGCGTCGAAGACTTCGGACATCGCGGGCGACGGTACGACGACGGCGACCGTGCTCGCGCAGGCGATCTTCCGCGAGGGTGTGAAGACCGTCGCGGCGGGGGCGAACCCGATGGCTTTGAAGCGCGGCATCGAGAAGGCTGTCGAGCGCGCGACCGCCGAGATCAAGCGGATGTCGAAGCCGGTCAAGGGCGAGATGATCGCGCAGGTCGGCACGATCTCTGCGAACGGCGACGCGACCATCGGCGAGTTGATCGCCGAGGCGATGAACAAGGTCGGCAAGGACGGCGTCATCACGGTCGAAGAGTCGAAGACGATGGAGACGGATTTGGAGTTCGTCGAAGGGATGCAGCTTGATCGCGGTTACCTGTCGCCCTACTTCGTGACCGACCCGGATAGCATGGAAGTAGCGCTGGAGAATCCGGTCATTCTCCTCAGCGAGAAGAAAATCTCTTCGATGAGAGACATCCTGCCCCTGCTTGAGCAGGTCGCCAAAGCTGGCAAGCCGATCCTGATCATCGCGGAAGATGTCGATGGGGAAGCCCTCGCCACGCTCGTCGTCAACAAACTGCGCGGCACGTTGAGCGTGGCGGCGGTGAAAGCGCCGGGCTTCGGCGACCGACGCAAGGCGATGCTCGACGACATCGCGGTGCTCACAGGCGGCAAGGTCATCTCGGAAGACCTCGGCATCAAGCTTGAGAACGTCAAGCTCGAAGATTTGGGCACTGCCCGGAAAGTCACGATCAACAAGGACACCACGACCATCATTGACGGCGCGGGCGCAGCCTCCGACTTGCAGGGTCGCGTGAAAACGCTCAAGGCTCAGATCGAGGATACCACTTCGGACTACGACCGCGAGAAGTTGCAGGAGCGACTCGCCAAGCTCGTCGGCGGCGTCGCGGTGATTCGCGTCGGCGCGGCGACCGAGACCGAGCTCAAGGAGAAGAAGGCTCGCGTCGAAGACGCGATGCACGCCACGCGCGCGGCGGTTGAAGAAGGCATCGTGCCGGGCGGCGGCGTCACACTGATTCTCGCGGCGAAGGCGCTCGACAAATTCAAGATTTTCGAGCCGGACGAAAACGGCGAAGTGGCAGGCGACGCGGACGAGCAGATCGTGGTCACCATCGTCAAACGCGCGCTGGAAGAGCCGCTCCGCCAGATCGTGCAGAACGCTGGCAAAGAGGGCGCGGTCATCGTCGAGAAGGTGCGCGCCGACAGGAGCGTTAATTTCGGCTACAACGCGGCGACCGACAAGTTTGAAGACCTGGTTGCCGCAGGCATCATTGACCCTGCGAAGGTCACGCGCTGCGCGCTGCAAAACGCGGCGTCTATCGCCGGGTTGATGCTCACCACTGAAGCTCTCGTTTCCGAGATACAGGAAGACAACAAGCCCGGATCGATGTCCGGCGGAATGGGCATGTAAGGCACACGCGCAGGATCGCCCAAGCCGACTGCCAGTTACACGCCTCGTGATTTAACGTTCAGCGACGCCCCATACGCGTCGCTGAACGTTATTTCCTTGCCGTGCCATCAAACTTGCTCGCGATTTCGCAGGACTTGGCGCGAACTGCCGCGGTTCACCACGGCGCATCGTGCGCGGCGCACAACATCGCTCCCACCGACGTATTCTCGGACGGTCGCACACCGCTCACACACACGGAAGTGTCGTGTGAGATGTAAGCCGCGATAAATAAAAACCTGCCGACCTACCCCTTCTTAACGGTTTCTTAACATCCACGCTATATCGTGTTCAGGCGCGAGCGATCGGTGACGCCTTCTTGTCAGTCGCGAGCCGGGCACGTCCGCCCGGTCGTTCGCTCGCGAGCAGCGTTCCAACTTCACCCGTCAGCAGAGAGGATTGCCATGCCCAAACTCGTCACACGCGCCCTCGTCGTCTGCCTCGTCGCTCTTGCGCCCTGCCTGTCCGCACGCGCGCAAACGCCCGCGCCCTCCGCGAACATTACCGCCGCGGCAACAACGCGCGCCGCCGTTGATAACAACGCGGAGGCGGCTTCGTTGGATGCGGTGCGCCGTCAGTTGCGTGAGCAACAGGAGGAGATCGAGCGTCTGCGGGCGACGCTCGCCGAGCAGTCGAAAGCGATCAGCGAGTTGCTCGCGCGCACGACGCAGACCGCCGCGCCGACGGGCGCGACAAACGGCGCGCGCGTCCGCGAGGCGACCTACACGGTTGACGGCGTCGCGCCGACCGATGCGCTCGCGGCGCAGGGTCAGGGCGGCGCGGCGGCGAAGAATCCACAGACCGAACAGACGTTAGAGGCGCGCGTGGGTGCGCTCGAAGCG
>JAVXVR010000132.1:0-12613 GCA_032230165.1 Acidobacteriota bacterium
TGTACATCTCGGCGAGGAACTTGGCGTACTCGCGGATCGGGATCTGGTGGAGCTTCCGGCGGCGCGCGTCGAGGCGGGCGGGGTCTTGCGTCTTGGCGAGGGCGAGCTTGCCGTCCTTGATGTCGAAGTTCGTGCCGTAGAGTTGCGGCTTGCCTTCGGCGTTGAGCACGTCGTCGGTGAGCAGGGCGAAGGAGTCGGGCGGGACTTCGCCGCGTCGGGCGGCGCGCTCGACGTGCGGCAGCGCCATCCTTTGGAGTTCGAGCGAGGGGCTGTGCAACAGCATGACGACCACCGCGCCGACGCCGTCCTTGCCGACGAGCGCGGCACCGGGGAAGCCGCGCGTTTTGAAGATTTCTTGCAGCCGCTTCGTGTTCGCGGCGTCGAGCGTCTGCTGCTCGCGCGCCAGCGCCTCGCCCTGCATCTTCGCGTCAATCAAACGCTGGCGCACGGCTTGATCATCGTCCAGCATCTTCAGGAGTTCCCGCCGCAGCGACTCGTCCTTCGCGGGCTGCGTGACCACGGCGCGCTTCGTCGGCTGACTTTGCGCGAGACATCCCGCCGCGGGGTTGAAGAGGGCGACGCTGGCGGCGACCGAGAGCGTGAGTGTGCGCAGGCTCGTGCTGGTCATAAAAGTACTGAGGACTGAGGACTGAGGACTGAGTCAAAGCATTGCCTTTCACTCAGTCCTCAGTCCTCATCACTTGGGTTTAGACTGTGACCATTTCGGCTTTTAGCTTTTCGGCTTGATAGTGCGCGACGAGGGCGTCTATGAGTTCGTCGAGCGCGCCTTCCATGACGAGGTCGAGCTGGTGGATGGTCAAGCCGATGCGGTGGTCGGAGACGCGATTCTCTTTGAAATTGTAGGTGCGAATCTTCTCGGAGCGGTCGCCCGAGCCGACCTGCGAGCGTCGCTCGCTGGCTTGCAACTCGTGCTGCTTCTGCTCCTCCTGCTCTTGCAGGCGCGCACGAAGGACGCGCATCGCTTTCTCGCGGTTCTTGATCTGCGACTTCTCGTCCTGCATCGAGACGACCGTCCCCGTCGGCAGATGTGTAATGCGTACTGCCGAGTAGGTCGTGTTCACAGACTGACCGCCGGGACCCGACGAGCAGAAGGTGTCTATACGCAGATCGTTCGGGTTGATCTTCACGTCAACCTCTTCCGCTTCCGGCAGCACCGCGACCGTGATCGCGCTCGTGTGTATGCGCCCGCTCGCCTCGGTCTGCGGCACGCGCTGGACGCGGTGGACGCCCGACTCATACTTGAGTTTCGAGTAAACCTTATCGCCTTCGATGAGCGCGACGGCTTCCTTGATGCCGCCGACGCCCGACTCCGAGATGTCTAAAATCTCCATGCGCCAGCGTTGCCGCTCGGCGTAGCGACCATACATTCTGAGCATCTCGGCGGCGAAGAGCGTCGCTTCGTCGCCACCCGTGCCCGCGCGGATTTCGAGAATGACGTTCTTCTCGTCGTTCGGATCGCGCGGGAGCAAGAGCACGCGCAGTTCTTCTTCCACGCGGTCGAGTCGCGCTTGCAGCGTCTCCATCTCGGCGCGCGCCATCTCGCGCAACTCTTCGTCGTCGCCCGTCTCAAACATCTCTCTCGCGCCCGCCAACTCCTCTTTGAGAGTCTTCAACGCGCGATACTTCTCGACCATCTCGCCGAGACTGCGGTGCTGCTTCGCGGCTTTGATGTAAGCCGACTGGTCGGACATCAACTCCGGCGAAGAGAGTTGGCTCGTCAGCTCCTCGTAGCGCGCTTCAATCTGTTCTAGTCGTTCAAGCATAATAAAGCACTCAGCATTCAGCGCTCAGCACTCAGCAAGAAGGTCGTTCAATCGGTTTGGCTGACCGCTGAATGCTGAGTGCTGAATGCTCTTAAGAGAGCGGCGTCATCACCACTTCTTGCGGTCGCGGCTCAAGCTTGAGCGATTCCTTGAGGGCGAAGATGGCGACTTCGAGCTGGCTGTCGTCGGGCTCTTTGGTCGTGATGTTTTGCAGCCAGAGTCCGGGTCGCGTGATCAGTTTGAAGACGAGGCTCGACTCGCGCTTCGCAGAGGCGCGTATGATCTCGTAGGAGAGTCCGGCGATAACGGGGATGAGCGCGACGCGCGTCAGCATGTTGTAGGCAAGCGAGTCGAACTTAACGACGGAGAAGAGAACTATCGAGACGATCATCACGATCATCAGAAAGCTCGTCCCGCAGCGCGGGTGCTGTCGCGGTTGCACGCGCGCGTGCTCGACTTCGAGCGGCAGACCCTTCTCCCACGTAAACACCGTCTTGTGCTCCGCGCCGTGATACTCGAAGACGCGTCGGATGTCCTTGATGAGCGAGAAGCTGAAGATCATGATCAGGAAGAAGCTCATGCGGATCACGCCGTCGATCAAATTGAACCCGACCGAAGGGCGCACCGGGCGCAGATAGCCGCGCGCCGACGACCACGCGCGCGAGTACCACGCTGGTCGCGCCGATTCTCCGTTCGCGACGAGGTCACCGCCCGTCCCACCGCGTACAACCATATTGCTCGCGCTCGCGGCTTGCGTCGCGGTCGCGTCAGCCGTCGCCTTCGGCACAGCCCAGCCTGCGCCGATGAAGAGGGCGTTGGTTAAGACGAGCGGAGCGACGATGAAGAGCAGGACGTTGAAGAGGAGTGCGAAGATGATCGAGCCGACCGCCGAGGCGTTCGCGCCGCGCTTCATCTCGTCCGTGGGGTTCTTGCGCGTCGGGATGGGGAGCAGACCGGGCACGCCGCCCGTGATCCCCGCGAAGTCGCCCTCGCCCTCGACGACCGCCGGGGTCAAGACGACCCCGACCGCTTTCTCTTCCTGTTCGGCAGCGACGAAGACTTCGCCCGCCGAATAGTTCAAAGCCTTGATGCCGAGCGCCATCGACTGCACGAGCACCGCCGCGCCGCGCAGCACGGGCAGCTTGAGCACACGGTAGCTGTCACTCCACTTCGGCAGAGCCGCCCCCGTGTGGACGATGGTGCCGTCTGCTTTGCGCACCGCGACGGCGTAGGCGTTGGGGGTTCGCATCATCACGCCCTCGACCACCGCCTGCCCGCCGACGATCAAATCTTTTTCATTAGTGCTCACTGTTCCACCGCTCTTTCAAAAAATCGGAGAGCCGTACCCAGAATACAACAACGCCGACCTTTTGTGTCGGGCGGTCGCGCTTTTCCGTTCGGATACACGGAGGGCGACCGCCGCCAAAAGTGTCGGCGCAAAGTTGTGAATAGCTAATACTGTCTGTGGTCTGTCGGTATCAGCATAAATCGGCTGACTCGCGCGAGACTTAGGCGCTGGCTTCCGCGTTGGCTTCCGAAGGCGCGTCGGCAGTCTTCTTGCCATAGCGCTTGTTGAAACGATCCACGCGACCGGCTGTGTCCACGAGTTTCTGTTTGCCCGTGAAGAACGGGTGGCACTCGGAGCAGATTTCGACGTGCAGGTCGTCCTTGCGCGTCGAGCGGGTCTTGAAGTTCGCTCCGCAGGCGCAGGTGACGGTGATCTCTGTGTAGTTCGGATGAATTCCTTGCTTCATTTTCTCTCCCTTGTTACAGGCGCGAATTCGCGCGTCTGACCAAAAAAAGATGATACGCGGCGACCCGAAAGGTCGTCAAGTTTCAAAGGCTTACGCGCACAGACGTTAGATGCAGCAGCGCACGATAAGTTTGATTGACAACGTCGCAAACCGCGTGTTACAAACCACTTCGTTTCCGCCCTTTTTGCATCTTGGCAATACAGTCAGATCGGAATTGTGTCGAGCAGACTCCCGGCGGCGCGCGTCCCACAAGTCGCCGTCTCTTGTGAGCCGGAGTCTAGTCGTTCAGATGCGATGACAGACGAGCCTGAGAAAACAGACCCCACGGCAGGCGACGGTGCGCCCGCTTCAAGCGACGCGAAGGCGGGCACGACGCAGACGCCGCGCCCCGCGCCCACGAACGCCCCGCCGCCCGACGAGACGCCCGAAGAGAAGAAGGCGCGGCTCGCTCGCGTCATCGCCGAGGCGAAGGCGAAGAAGGAGGCTGCCGCGCAAGCGGGAGGCGCGACGACTGCTGGTGGCGGCGCGTCGCCCGCGACCTCAGACACAGAGAAGGCTGCGCGGATCGCCGAGGCGAAGGCGAAAGCCGCCGCGCTCAAAGCCTCTGCGGGCGAGAAGGCTGCGCCGACCGCGACGGGTGCACCCTCCGCCGCGCCGAAAGCTCCCGTCAAGAAGAAGGAAGATGCTCCGACGCCGAAGGACGCCGCCGATCACCCGCTCGTCAAACGCCTGCGCGCGCGCTTCGGCGAAGGCGTCACGGAGGCGACAGAGTTCCTCGGTCAGTTATCAATTCGCGTCAAGCGCGCTTCGATAGTCGAAGTCTGCAATGCGCTGAAGCGCGACGCGGAAACTCCGTTCAACTTCCTCTGCGATCTGACCTGCGTCCACTACCCGGACAATTTCGACGAGCCGTTCGAGATCGTTTACAACCTCCTCTCGATCAGTGCAAACGCGCGCGTGCGCCTTAAAGTCGCGGCGACGGAAGATGGTGGCGTCGAGAGCGTGACGAGTGTCTGGTCAACGGCGAACTGGATGGAGCGAGAGGTTTACGATCTCTTCGGCGTCAATTTCAAGAATCATCCAGACCTGCGCCGCCTGTTGTTGCCGCCCGATTGGGAAGGTCATCCACTGCGTAAGGACTACCCTCTGGAGTTCGTCGAGAACGGTTGGACGGCGAAGCATTTGCCGGAGTTTGACGCGGTGCAGCAGGAGCAGGTCGTGCAGCGGCGCGCTTATGAGCTGGAAATCTTATCCACCCCGAACGAGCGGCGCGTGCGCGAGATATTCCGCGCGGGCAAGGAAGTGATGCCGAAGGAATTGAAGTAAAAGTTTCGAGCCATGCACCCGCAAGACCTCGCCAAGAAGCACGACGCGCAAGTGTTCGCCTCGACGGAAGCCGCCGAGGCGGCGGGCTACGCGCTCGGACAGTCTTTGCAGCCGCGCAACGCCTGGAACCGCGACAGCGCCGCGCAGTCGATCTTCTACGACCTGCTCCGGCGCAAGCGCGGCGGCGAACTCTCAGAGATCGGTCTCGTGCTCGACGGCTATCGCGTGACGGGAGCATACAAAACGATGAACGCGGAAGGATGAACGATGAAGTGAAAAACAGTTGCTTCGTTCTTTTCGTTCATCGTTCATCGTTCATACTTCATCGTTGCACTTTATGCATCAAGTAGAAGTCGCCACAACTCGCGAGACCCTGATGGACAGCCCCGAAATGGTGCTGAACATGGGTCCGCAGCACCCTTCGACGCACGGCGTCCTGCGCGTTATCCTCAAGCTCGACGGCGAGACCGTCATCGATCTCGACTGCGACATCGGCTATCTGCATCGCGGCATGGAGAAGATCGCGGAGAATCGTCTCTACCCGATGATCGCGCCCTACTGGGACAGGCTCGACTACATCGCGGCGGTCTCAAACGGACTCGTCTGGGTCGAGACGGTCGAGCAGATGATGGGCTTGGTCGTCCCGCCGCGCGCGCACTACGTCCGCACCGTCTTGACGGAGTTGAACCGCATCGCGTCGCACCTGCTCTGGCTCGCCACGCACGCGCTCGACATCGGCGGCTTCACGGTGCTGCTCTGGGCGCTTCGCGAGCGCGAGGAGATACTGAAAATCTTCGAGCGGCAGTTTGGCGCGCGCCTTACCTGCCACGCGTGGCGCATCGGCGGGATGCCGAACGACACCTACGAAGGCTTCTCGGAAGACGTACAGCAGTTTACGGACAACTTCCCGAAGCGGATGGAAGAGTACGAGATTCTGCTCTCTGAAAATCGCATCTGGCTCGGTCGCACGGTCGGCATCGGCGTCATCTCGGCTGAAGCGGCAATCGACATCGGGCTTTCGGGTCCGGCGCTACGCGGCTCCGGCGTCGCCTTCGACATACGCAAGGCGCGACCCTATGCCGCTTACGCCGACATAGACTTCGACGTGCCGGTCGGCGAGAACGGCGACACGTATGATCGCTACCTCGTCCGCCTCGAAGAGATGCGCCAGTCGCGCCACATCATCAAGCAGGCGATGGCGAAGATGCCCGATGGTCCCGTCAATGCTAAAGTCCCGAAGATCATCAAGCCGCCCGTGGGCGACTACTACCATTCGATTGAGGGACCCAAAGGCGAGATCGGCTGTTACCTCGTCTCCGACGGCTCTTCGCGCCCGGCGCGCGTGCGCGTGCGCCCACCATGCCTCATCAATTTGCAGGCTCTGCGACAGATGTGTGTCGGACACCTCGTTGCGGATGTCGTCGCCATCATCGGCACGCTCGACATTGTGTTGGGTGAGATTGACAGATAAAGCGTCCGTCGTCCGTGGTCAGTTGTCCGTTGCGCGCGGTGCACACGCGCCGCGCTAGAGAGGGATCGAACAACTGACCACTGACAACGAACAACTGACAAGTTTGTTATGAACACAGTCGCGCTGTTTGCGCCGCCAGAGTGGTTGAACGATCTGCTGCTGAACTTCAATCTCAGCCAGCAGACGATCAGCTACGTCGTCTTCCCGTTCATACAGATCGGCGCGGTCGTCACAGCCATCGCCGTGTGGGCGCTCTACGCGTCGTACCTTGAGCGCAAAATCTCTGCGTTCATGCAGGCGCGTCTGGGCCCGATGAGGGTGGGACCGTGGGGGCTCTTGCAACCCATCGCCGACGCCATCAAGCTTTTGACGAAAGAGGACATCCGACCCGACAAGGCGGACACCTACATCTTCTTCTTCGCGCCGTTCATCGCGGTCGCCGCCGCCTTTATCGTCTTCGCGGTCATCCCCTTCGGTCCCGACTGGGCGGTGATTACGGACGTGAACATCGGCTTGCTGCTTGTGCTCGCCGTCTCTTCGGTCGGCGTGCTCGCGCTCATTCTCGCGGGCTGGTCTTCGAACTCGAAGTATGCGCTTCTCGGCGGGCTTCGCTCGTCGGCGCAGATGGTCTCTTACGAAGTCGCGATGGGACTCTCGCTCATCGGCGCGCTCATCTTCGCGCGCACGCTCTCGATGTCCGGCATCGTGCTCGCACAGGCGCGCGACTCCATCTGGTTCTTTCTCTACCAGCCGCTCGGTCTCGTCATCTTTATGATTAGCGGCATCGCGGAGAACAACCGCGCGCCGTTCGATCTGCCGGAGGCGGAGTCGGAGCTCGTCGCAGGGTTTCACACGGAGTATTCCGGGATGCGCTGGTCGCTCTTCTTCATGGCGGAGTACGCGGCGATGGGCGTCGTCTCGGCGGTGGCGACGGCCGTGTACTTGGGCGGGTGGTATTTTCCGTTCGTCTTCAAACTGACGGAGGCGAACGGTTACCACGGTCTCTACGTCGCGCTGAGCCTCCTGATCTTCATCGCGAAGATGGCGGTGCTGCTCTACCTCTACTTCTGGTTTCGCTGGACGTTTCCGCGCTACCGCTACGATCAGCTCATGGACTTGGGCTGGAAGTGGATGATCCCTGCGTCGCTGCTGAACATCACGCTGACCGCGATCTCGGTCTTCGTCGTGCAGGCGCTCGACGGCTGGCACGGGATGCACACCATTGTATCGCTGCGCCGCGGCTTGCAACTGACGCCGGAAGGGAAGGCGATCATGATCGGCTTCGGCATCCTCAGCGTCTTCGTCGCGCTCGGCGTGCTCTCGTCGATCAACTGGCGCTCGCGCGACTTCAACTTGAAGAAGCAGCGGCGCAAGATTCGTCTCGTCAACCCGCCGCAGGGCGCGCCCGCAGTCGCCCCTGTGGCGACGGCGAGCGAAGGATGATGAAAAGCCGTTAACCGTAAACCGTGACGGGTAACAGGAAAAAACTTCTTACCCGTTACCTGTCACCTGTCACCTGTCACGAAGGAGTTGTATGCCGGCAGTAACTGTCCCGCAGGCGAGTTGGAGAGAGAAGCTGAAGCGTTTCTTCTTCGTCGATCTCATACAGGGGATGAAGCTCACGCTCAAGTTCAACATCGGCGCGCTGACCGATAAGAACTCCGTCTCCGGCAAAGGCATCTACACGGAGCAGTATCCGAAGGTGAGACCGGAAGTCGCGCCGCGCTTCCACGGCGCACCGCGCCTGAACATGGACCCGGAGACCTACGACACGCTCTGCATCGCCTGTAATCTCTGCGCGCTCGCCTGCCCCGAAGACTGCATTGACGTGATCGCGATGGACATCGAGATCACGGTCGCGGGCAAGCCGCGCAAGAAGAAAGTCCTCGACGAGTTCATCTTCGACACCTCGCGCTGCATGTTCTGCGCGCTCTGCCAGGAGGCGTGCCCGACCGCGTGTCTCGAACTGACGCAGGACTTCGAGCTGGCGACCTACTCGCGCGCCGGGTTCGTCTGGAATCGACAGATGCTTGAGCAGGGACGCGAGACGGTCAAGTACGAATCCTAATCAAAGTCTGGAGTCTGGAGTCTGGAGTCTAGAGTCAAAGAGACTTCAGAATACAGACTCTAGACTCCAGACTCCAGACTTATGACTTTATCCGGTTGGGAATCAATCTTCTTCTGGGTCTTCGCCGTGGCGGCGATGATCGCGGCGCTGCTGACCGTGCTTGCGAAAAACGCGGTGCACTCCGCGCTGTTTCTCATCTCGACGCTCGTCGCGGTCGCTGCGCTCTTCATTCTGTTGGGTGCTGAGTTCATCGCGGGCGTGCAGATTCTCGTGTACGTCGGCGGCGTGATGGTGCTCTTTCTGTTCGTCATCATGCTCGTCAACGTCTCGGCGGAGGAGCGCGGGAACGAACAACTGTTCAACCGCCCGGCGCAGGTCGTGGCGAGCTTCCTCTTCCTCGGGCTGCTCGTCTTCGGGATCATCCGCGCGACGAGCGACGGCGTCAAAGGCTTGAAAGATCGCGATGATTTGCGCGGGCGCGACGCGGGCGTCGCGACGATAGAGGAGCGCGAGACGGCGCAGCAGCGCAGGCTTCCCGTCGCGGCGACGGGCGTCTCGCGGCTCTCGCGCGAGACCGAGCGCGTCGGCGCGAGCCTCTACCGCTACGCCTCTCTGCCGTTCGAGATCGCGAGCGTGCTCCTGCTTGTAGCCATCGTCGGCTCTGTGCTCTTGGCGCGCACGACCAAGCAAGAGGTCGCAGTGGATGATGTCGATCCCGATCTACTGCCCGAACTCATCGCGCAAGAACCGGAACTCGCGGCGGAGGGGAGCGGTCTGGCGGCGCAATAACCCCGCGCTGAAAATCATATGATCAACTTCATCAACCCGGTTCTCGCGCTGTTGCAGGAGGCTGCGCCCACAGGTTGGAGGGCGCAGGTCGTGAACGGCATCGTGCATCCCGATCTCTCAAAGTTTCTCGTCGTCGGCGCGCTCTTGTTCGTCATCGGCGTGGCGGGTGTACTCACGCGCCGCAACATCATCGTCATCTTCATGTCGGTCGAGCTGATCCTGAACGCGGCGAATCTGAACTTCATCGCCTTCTCGCGCTACTTGCAACTCACCGGCAACGCGAACGCCGTCGCCGGGCAGGTCTTTACGGTCTTCATCATCGTCGTCGCCGCCGCCGAGGCAGCCATCGGACTCGGCATCGTCATCGCGCTCTACCGCAACCGCGAGACGATCTTTCTGGATAAGATCGATCTGCTCAAATGGTAAGCAGTTCCAAGTTGCAGGTTTCAGGTTTCAAGTTAAGAAGCCCGAAAACCTGAAACTTGGAACTTGAAACTTGAAACTCATGCATCGTCTCATCTGGCTCATCCCAATACTTCCGCTCGCCGGAGCCGCCATCAACGGCTTGCTCGGTCGCCGCCTGCGCTTCTCGGAGAGGCTCATCGGCGCGATTGCGGTCGGGTCGGTCGCGCTCGCATTCCTTCTCGGCGTCGCGGCGGTCTATTCCTACGGCTTCTCAAGTAATCCGATCTACCCCGCGCCGTATGTCACGAGTCAGGACGGCGCGTTCGGCTACACGTGGATTCCGGGCGGCGCGGTCGAGTTGACGGAAGGGAATCAAGAGCGCGCGCACATTGAAGGGATGAAGTTGACGTATGAGGAGGCGCAGCGCAAAGCGAAGGCAGAGGGCATCCCGCCCGGCGGCGGCGTGTTCGTCGTCGGCGTCGCCGCGCCCGTCAGGACGGGCTTGGGCTCGGTGCTCAACGTCGAGTGGAGCTATCAACTCGACGCGCTCTCGTCCATCTTCATTCTGATCGTGACCGGGGTCGGTTTGTGCATCTTCGTCTTCGCCACAGGCTACATGCACGGCGATGCAGGGTTCTACCGCTTCTTCGCCTACCTCGGTCTCTTCATGTTCTCGATGCTCGTCCTCGTGATGGGCTCGAACTTCCTTATGATGTTCGTCGGCTGGGAAGGCGTGGGTCTTTGCTCGTACCTGCTCATCGGCTATTACTTCGACCGCAAAGAGGCGGGCGACGCCGCGCGCAAGGCTTTCATCACGAACCGTATCGGCGACTTCGGCTTCGCGCTCGGCGTCTTCGGCGTCATCGCCGCCTTCGGCTCTGCTGACTTCCGCGCGGTCTTCGCGCAGGCAAGCGCGTTTCCCCTCGAACGCATCGGCGAGTTCGGCTTGCTCTCCTGGATCGCGCTCGGACTCTTCGTCGGCGCGTGCGGCAAGTCGGCACAGATACCACTCTACGTCTGGCTGCCAGACGCGATGGCGGGACCCACTCCGGTCTCCGCTTTGATTCATGCGGCGACGATGGTCACGGCGGGGCTCTACATGCTGACGCGCACGAACGTCATCTTCCAGCACTCGCAGACAATGATGCTCGTCGTCGCCGTCGTCGGCGCGCTCACGGCACTCTTCGCCGCGACCATCGGCATCACGCAGAACGACATCAAGAAAGTTCTCGCCTACTCGACCGTCTCGCAGCTCGGCTTCATGTTCCTCGCGTGCGGCGTCGGCGCGTTCACCATCGGCATCTTCCACGTCATGACACACGCCTTCTTCAAGGCTCTGATGTTCCTCGGCGCAGGCTCGGTCATACACGGGATGCACCACGAGCAGGACATGCGACGCATGGGTGGACTTCGGAAGTACATGCCGAAGACCTACTGGACGTTTCTCGCGGGCTGGCTCGCCATCTGCGGCATCATCCCTTTCTCCGGCTTCTGGTCGAAGGATGAGATTCTGTGGCGTACGGCTTCGACCTCGATCATCCCCGGCGGCTGGATGCTCTGGCTCATGGCGACCATCGCCGCCACCTGCACGGCGTTCTACATGACGCGACTCGTCGCCCTGACCTTCTGGGGACGCGAGAGATTTTTAGACGCACATGCTGGCGGCGAAGCCGACGAGGCGCACGCGCACGGCGTTGACGTGCTCGACGAGCCGCACGACGCGCAGCTCGAATCCGCAGGCGACCGACCGCACCACGAGCCCGGAGAGTACGTCGGAGAACCGCACGCGCCCGTCCACGCGCACGAAGACGAGCGCGGCATCGAGCACCTGCACGCAGCGCCGCATGGTCATGGCGTGCACATCCCGCACGAGTCGCCCGCCTCGATGTGGATTCCGCTCGCGGTGCTTGCGACGCTCGCCGTCATTGGCGGCTTCGTCGGCATCAGCCCGGCGTTTACGGGCGGCCACGAAGTCGGCGGCAAGCTCAACATCGTCAACTGGCTCGACCCCGTCATCTGGAATCCCGCCACTCATCAGTTCGGCACGCCGCACCTCGAAGGCGGCGAGCACGCGGGCGAAGCGCGGGCAGAGTCACCGACCCTCGTGCCGCGAAACGTGAACCCGGAGCGACAGAAGCTCATCGAAGAAGCGATGCGCTCGCCCTACGGCGACACGGGCTTCAACCTCGCGCACTCGCTCGAAGGATCGCTCGGCGAGCGCGGGGTCGAGTGGTTCTTCATCATCCTCTCGCTCGTCGTCGCTGGTCTAGGCATCTTCCTTGGCTGGCTTTTCTACATCAAGAATCCGAAACTGCCAGACATCTGGGCGGCGCGACTCGGCGGCTTGTATCGCGCGAGTTTCAACAAGTACTGGGTGGACGAACTCTACGGCAAGCTCGTCACGCGGCGCACGATGGACTTGTCGCGCGGCGTTTACAGTTTCGACTCGAAGGGTGTGGACGGCGCGGTCAACGGCGCGGCGTGGCTCACGCGCAGGCTCTCGAATTACACGGGTCTCTTCGACTTCAAGGTGGTGGATGGGATTGTGAACGGCGTCGCCTATTTCATTCGCGGCATTATGTCGAATCTCTTCCGCGCCGCGCAGACGGGATTTGCCGCCAACTACGCGCTCGTCATGGTCTTGGGGCTCGCTGTCGCCGTCGCGGCCTTTGTTTTCTGGCGGTAAAGACTTAAGGACTGTCCGTGGTCAGTCGTCAGTTGTCCGTTGCACGTGGTTCGGCAAATGAGAGCTTCAAAGTTTGACTCAAGCCGAACGACGGACAAAAACAACTGACCACGGACAACGGACAACGGACAAACTTAATGAACATTCCGTATCTACTCTCCGTCGTCACGTGGCTGCCAGCAGTCGGGGCGATCATCATTCTGGCGGTCTTCAATAAGACGCAGGCGGGCGCGATCAAAAAATTCGCGACCGCCTGGTTCGCTCTCGTCTTTCTGGTCTCGCTCGCGCTCGTCGGCTACGACCGCGCGGCGGGCGGTTTCCAGTTCCTCG
>JAVXVR010000193.1:0-3894 GCA_032230165.1 Acidobacteriota bacterium
TCTCGGAGCGGACGGCGTTCTTCTGGCTCGGCAAACTCATCGAGGTCAACCCGACCGAGAAGATGTTCACCAACCCCGACGAGAAGTTGACCGAAGACTACATCACGGGACGCTTTGGATGAAGCAATCAGCATTCAGCCGTCAGCACTCAGCCGGACAATTCAGCTCGCGGCATTCAGCTTTCTGTTTGGCTGACGGCTGAATGCTGATGGCTGAATGCTTGAAATCATCATGGACACTCACAGACGACTCGACGAATACCTCGACACGCTACGCAACCGCGTGCTGCTCCTCGGCGGCGAGACCGAGACCGCCTTGCAGCGCGCGATGTACGCGCTTGAGGAGCGCGACTCGGAGACGGCGCGCGAGGTCTTGCGTGAAGATGACAAGATCGATCAGTTGGAGGTCGAGATCGACCGCCTCTGCATCGACACGCTTGCCCTGCGCCAGCCCGCCGCGCGCGATCTGCGCTTCGTCGTCGCGGTCGCCAAGATCACGCCCGTCCTTGAGCGCATCGCCGACCACGCCTGCAACATCGCGCGCGCCGCCATCGATCTCAACGACGAGCCGGAGCTACAACGCCCGCACGTCGCCCTCCCGCGCATGGCAGAGGTTGCCTCCGCCATGCTGCGCGCCGCGCTCGACGCCTTCACTTCGGGGGACGCCACGGCAGCGCGCGCCGTCATCCCGCGCGACGACGAGATCGACGAGTTGTACGAAAAGATTTTCCACGAGCTGATCGGTCTGATGACGCGCGACCCGACAACGACCGCCCGCGCCGCGCGCCTGCTCTTCGTCGCCAAGCATCTGGAGCGCGTCGGCGACTACGTCACGGACATCTGCGAGCTAACCGTTTACATGACCGAAGCCGCGTTCATCAAACATAGTAATTAAGTCTGGAGTCTGGAGTCTGGAGTCAAGAGTCTCAAAAGCTTCTGACTCCAGACTCCGGACTCCAGACTCCAGACTTTATGGCGAAGCCTGTCTTAATCATCGAAGACGACCCGGACATCGCCGAGGGCGTGCGGTTCAATTTGGAACGCGAGGGGCTTCGGGCGCGCGTCGCTTCGACAGGCGAGGCTGGGTTAGCCGCCGCGCTCGACACGCGAGAACCGCCCGCGCTCATCATCCTCGATCTGATGCTGCCCGGCATGTCGGGCATGGAGCTGTGTCGCAGACTCCGGCGCGAGCCGCAGACGCGGCGCACGCCGATCATCATGCTCACGGCGCGCGTCGAAGAGTCGGAGCGCGTCGCCGGTTTAGACCTCGGCGCGGACGACTACATCACCAAGCCCTTCTCGGTCAAAGAGCTGCTGGCGCGCGTGCGCGCCGTCTTGCGCCGCGCCGATGAAGGCAGCGCGCCGCGCTATGAGGACGCGCGCCTCTCGATTGACTTCGCCGACATGCGCGTCTCGTGCGACGGCGCGCAAGTGAAGCTCACGCGCAAGGAGTTCGCGCTGCTCGAAACGCTCGCGCGCGCAGACAAGCGCGTCGCCACGCGCCAGCATATTCTCGACAACGTCTGGGGCTACGAGTACTACGGCGACACGCGCACGCTCGACGTGCACATACGCCGCCTGCGCCAGAAGCTCGGCGCGTGCGCCGACTGCATCGAGACGGTCGTCGGCGTCGGCTACCGCTTCGTCGGCTGCGCGAAAAGCCGTGACAAGTGACGAGTGACAAGTGACAAGATAAGAACTAATCTTACCTGTCACCTGTCACTCGTCACTTGTCACCGTTCTCATGTCTCTCCGCTCAACACTCGCCGCCGCGCTCTGCCTTGCGATAACCTGCGCCTGCATTGCCCTCTACTTCAGACAGCCGCTCCTCTCGTTCGCCGTCGCCGTCTCCGCGCTTATCGGAGCTATCGCCGCGCGACTCTTCTCAGTTGAGAGTGGTCATGACGCAGAGCGCAGCGAATCCGACGCGATTGGTCGCGACGACGCGGGGCGCGAAGAGCAAGACGCGCGCGGCGTGCACGCGTCGGGCGCGTCGGTCGTCGCGGCGGGCGAGTTGCTCGAAGCGATGATGAGCAGTATGCGCGAGGGTTTGGTGGTTGTGGACGGCGGGATGCGCGTCGTCGCGCTGAACGCGGCGGCGCGCGACATCTTCGGCGCGGGCGACCCAGCGACCATGCTCTCGCGCCACACGGAAGACGCAGGGCTCGCGCAGCAACGCGGAGAGCCGCGCGCGCTCGGCGAGTTGACGCGCAACCCCGCCGTGCTGGGAGCGTTCGCGGAGGCGCTGGCGCGCGGGCGTCGGGTCGAGGCGAAGGTCGAGACCGCAGGGCGCGAGCGACGCGCTTACGATCTGCGCGTCGCGCCGCTCAAATCCCGCGACGGGTGGAGCGCGCGGCGCGGCGCGGTCGGCGTCTTCTTCGACATCACTCGGCTCGAACGTCTGGAGCGTGTCCGGCAGGAGTTTTTGTCGAACGTCTCGCACGAGCTGCGCACGCCTCTGACGGCGATCCGCACTTTCGTCGAAACGCTCGAAGCGGGCGTCGTTGACGAGCCGGAGAACAACCGCCGCTTCCTCTCGATCATCGACCGCAACGCCGCGCGGATGCACAGCCTGATTGACGACATCCTTGAGCTGTCGGCAATCGAAGCCGGTCGGGTGACGGTCGAGCCGCAGACGTTGCGCCTCGGCGCGCTCGTCCAGGAAGTTTTGACCGCGCTCGCCGGTCGTGCGGCAGAGCGTCGCGTCGCGCTTCACAACGACGTGCCGGAAGATGCGACGGTTAGCGCCGACGCGCGCCGCTTGGAGCAGATGCTGACGAACCTCATCGACAACGCCGTGAAGTTCAACCGCGAGGGGGGTGAGGTGCGCGTCGCGCACGAGCGCGCGGGCGGAAGAGATCGCATCACGGTCTCCGACACGGGCGAAGGGATCGCGCTCGAACACCTGCCGCGCATCTTCGAGCGCTTCTACCGCGTGGATCGCGCGCGCTCGCGCGCCATGGGCGGCACGGGGTTAGGTCTCGCCATCGTCAAACACCTCGCGCGCGCGCACGGCGGCGAGGCGTTGGTGAGTTCCATCCCAGGCGAAGGCTCGAGCTTCACCGTCGAGCTACCGACGGAAGTAATAGGCAACGAGTAAAAGACAGGCGAACGATTTTTTTGCTTGTTACTCGTCACTTGTCACCTGTTACTACTCTCAGCCTTGACGCTTCTCCCGCGCGTTGTTACACTTTTGTGACGAATTAGGATAGTGCTCGACGCGCCCTGCGTCCTCAGTAGATCATAAGGGTTCAACCTGCATAAGAACCGCGCGAGCCCGCGCTGGAGTCAGTTTGTCTTTCCCCCTTTAGGAGGTGTGTGGTGGGTTTTAAGATCGGACAGAAAGTCGTTTATCCCAACCACGGAATCGGCACCATCGAACAGATCGAGCAGAAGCAGATCGGACTCAATTCCCTTCCCTTCTACACGCTCCGTCTGGCAGCCACCAACTCCGTCGTGCTCGTCCCTGTCGCCAACGCGGGCGAGGTGGGCTTGCGCTCGCCGATCTCTTCGGGCGAGTGCGAGATGCTCCTCAAGACTCTCTCGGATGACTTCAACGCTGCGCCCTGCGACTGGAAGGATCGCTTCAAGGAGTTCTCCGACAAGATGCGCACGGGCGACATCTTCGAGGTCGCCGGAGTGCTCAAGCACCTGACTTACCTCAGCCACCAGAAGCCGCTCTCATTCCGCGAGCAGCGAATGCTTGAGCGTGCGCGCTACCTCGTCGTCTCGGAACTCGCTGCCGTCTGCCGCCAGCCCGAGTGCAACGTCGAGCCGCGCGTCGATCAAGCTCTCTCGCGAGCCTGCTCCAAGCACGAGCGCCGTCCCGCCGCGCGCACGCGCGCCATGGGCGCGACCGTCGGACACTAAAAAAGTAGGAAGTCGGAACGCCGAA
>JAVXVR010000242.1:0-7188 GCA_032230165.1 Acidobacteriota bacterium
GCAGACCGGGGGTGCTCTATGAGCGGGCGCGCGCCGCGAGCCACGCCCATACGCTTCGGCACAGACGGCTGGCGCGCCGTCATCGCGCAAGAGTTTACGTTCGCCAATCTTGAGCGCGTCACGCAAGCCTATGCGCTCTACGTCGTGCGCGAGCATGAGGCGGCGCGTGCGACGAAGACGCGTGAGCCGCAGAGTAAAAGCTCTACGGACGCGCCGCTCGTCGTCGTCGGCTACGACCGACGTTTTCTCTCCGAGAAGTTTGCCGCGCGCGCGGCGGAAGTCCTCGCGGGCAATCGCATCGCGGTCGAGATGTTCAACGGGGACGTGCCGACGCCCGTCGTCTCTTGGGCTGTGCGCGACCGCAAGGCTGCGGGCGGCGTTGTCATCACCGCCTCACACAACCCTGCGGAGTTTAACGGCTTCAAGATCAAAGCGGCGTGGGGCGGGAGCGCGACGCCGGAGACGACGCGCGCCGTCGAGACCCTGCTCGATGCTGCGCCCGTCGCGCATGGCGACGTTTCATCCGACTCAAGCTCGCGCCTCGAGCCTTCGGTCGCAAGCTACCGCGCACAGGTCGCCGCATACGTCGATCTCGGACGGCTGCGCGCGACTGTCGGGCGCGTCGTCGTCGATCCGATGCACGGCACGGGCGGTCGCTGGGTGGAGAGTTTTCTGTCGGGGGGCGCGCTCGAAGTGGAGACGATCCGTGCGGAGCGCGATCCGCAATTCGGCGGCGTCGCGCCGGAGCCGATTGATCGCAACCTCGCGCCGCTCAAACGCCGCGTGAAAGAGATCGGCGCGCTCGTCGGCTTAGCGACTGACGGCGATGCTGATCGTGTGGGCGCGGTCAACGAGTTGGGCGAGACGATGACGATGCACGAGGTCGTCCCCATCGTCTTGCTGCACCTGGCGCGCGTGCGAGGGATGACGGGCGGCGTGGTAAGAACCTTCTCGCAGTCTGTGCTGACGAAACGCATCGCCGCCGCGCACAATCTGAAGCTTCACGAGACGCCCATCGGCTTCAAGTACGTTGCAGACCTGATGCTGCGCGAAGACATCCTCATCGGCGCGGAAGAGTCGGGCGGCATCGGCGTCAAAGGTCACATCCCGGAGCGCGACGGCATCCTCAACTCGCTGCTCTTCCTCGAAGCCGTCATCATGGCGGGCAAGCCGCCATCAGAGATCGTCAGAGAGATGCACAGAGAGTTCGGCGAGTTCTACTACGACCGCCGCGATCTGACGTCCGAAGTCGCGCGCGGGCTCGAATTAGTCGGAGGACTCGCGCAACAGCCTCCCGCGAAAGTCGGCGAGTGGGACGTGGCGTCGGTCGAAAAACTCGACGGCACGAAACTCCTCTTCGCGGACGAGTCGTGGCTGCTCTTTCGCCAGTCGGGCACGGAGCCCGTGCTGCGCGTTTACGCCGAAGCAACCTCGGTCGCGAAGCGCGACGCGCTGCTCGACGCAGGCTGCGAGCTTGCCGGGCGCAAGTGACGCGCCGTCGCCGCCGCCCCTTTTCAACAACTACATTTTTCCATGCCAGAGCTTCCCGAAGTCGAACTCGTCGCGCGCGCACTCGACAAACTCGTGACGGGTCGCCGCGTCGAGACGGCGAAACTCCTGCGAGCGTCGCTTGCGCTTGAGACTTCGCCCGCGGCTTTCGCGCGCCTCCTGCGCGGGCGGCGCATCGCGCGCGTCGGCAGGCGCGGCAAGCACATTCTGTTCGAGCTAGACGGCGACCTCGTCCTCGTCGCGCACCTGCGTATGACGGGACGCTTTTTATTGCTTCCGCCGCGCACGCCCGCGCCGAAGCATACGCACGCCGTCTTTCGTCTCGACGACAAGCGCAGACTCGTCTTCACGGATCAACGCCACTTCGGGATGATGAAACTGGTCAGCGCGCGCGAGCTTCACGACGTGAAGGAGCTGCGCGCGCTCGCGCCCGAACCGTTCTCCGCAGAGTTCACGCCCGCCTACCTGCGCGCCGTCTTCGCGCGGACGCGCCGGACGCTCAAAGAGACCTTGATCGATCAGACGAAGGTGACGGGGCTGGGCAACATCTACGCCGCCGAGGCGATGTTTCTCGCGCGCGTCAACCCCTTCGCCGCCGCCGCGGACATCTCACCGCGCCGCCTGCCCCGCCTGCACCGCGCGATCCTCGAAGTCTTCCGCGAGTCAATCGCGCACGGCTCGACGATGAATGTCGATCCGCGCGACATTGAAGGCAGTTATTACGGCGGCGCGTATGAAGGGCGCTGGCGCGTTTACGACCGCGAAGGCGAACGGTGCGTCAACTGCCGCGCGACGATTCGGCGCTTCACGCACGCCGGTCGCTCGACCTATTACTGCCCGCGCTGCCAATGCCGTTAAGCGGAGCGACGGGAGCGCAGAAGTATCCTCGATGAAGCTAAAAAATTCCGCGACGCCCGTCGTTACTTTTGTTAGAATGCGCGCGCCACATTCTCGCCAGCCTGGCGATTGCTCAGCGTCAAACTCCGAACCCGGGAAGCTTCAAGCGAGCAAGCTCTGCGAAAACTGACCGTTGGAGAGTTAACCGATGCGAACCCTCATGGCATCCGTCGCCTGTTGCGTGCTTCTTCTACCCTACGCGCCGGATTGTATGGCACAGCGTCGGCAGAGTCCTCCCCCGCGCGCCGCGGCGCGCACGCCTGCGCCGCGCGGCAGCGTGCTGTTGACCAGTCGCAACGCCGAGGACGGTGCGACGGAGACCCTCGTGCAGTTCGAGCCTGTCCCGATTGAGCTGACGGACGTGGCGAAATCTCGCGCGAGCCTCGCGGCGAGCTTCACCCGCGCGGGCGAGGCTCAACCTCAAACCGTCTCTCTCGTCTTCTTCTTCCATTCGCCGACCTGCATCTTCGACAGAGACTCTCTGGATCGTTGGGATGATGCACCAACAAAACTCGGAGCCGATCTGCTCGTTGACGGCGCGCGACTCCATTTCGACAGGCTGTCGGGGAGTGAGATTTATTCCTCCACGAAGAAGGAGGGCGTGCGTTCGGTCTCCCAGGAGACAGAAGGGCACGACTGTGCCGAAGGCGTGAGCGTGACGACCACAGCCGAGACATTCGCCAAGATCGCCGCCGCGCGAGGCGTGACGGGCAGCATCGGCACGACCGCCTTCCGCCTCACACCCAGCAGCCTAAGCGCCCTGCGCGAGCTGGGCGGGCAGATCAAGTCTGCGGCGACGGCGCGACAGTGACGACTGGCGCGCGAGCGTTTCGGCGAAGTTAAAAGTTTGGCGAAGTTAAAACGAAGACCCCGCCGCAAGTGCGGCGGGGTCTTCCGATCTCGGCGGGGTTCGCATATGCCGTCGCTCACAAATTCTGAAGGATGAAATCGGTCATCATCTGCCGCATCTGCTTGACGAGGAGCGGATCGCTGACGCCGTGGCGCGATTTGGGGTAGAGCATGAGTTGAAACTGCTTGCCCGCCTTCTGCAACTCATAGACGAGCTGCATGGTGTTCTGCAAGTGCACGTTGTCGTCCATCGCGCCGTGGATGAGGAGGAGCTTCCCGCTCAGGTCTTTCGCGGCGGCGAGCGGCGCGCTCCGCTTGTAACCTTCCGGGTTGTTCTGCGGTGTCTGCATGTAGCGCTCTGTGTAGATCGAGTCGTAGTCGTGCCAGTCGGCGACCGTGCCTCCGGCGATGCCGACACGGAAAGACTTGCTGTGCGTCAGCGCGTACGTGGTCATGTAACCGCCAAAGCTCCAGCCCCACAGCCCGATGCGCGAGCCGTCAATGAAGGTCTGTGTGCGCAGCCACGTGAGACCGTCTTCGAGGTCGCGTAGCTCAAGCTCGCCGAAGTTGCGATAGACCTGCCAGCTCGATTCAGTCCCCTTCCCGCTCGCCGTGCGGTTGTCGCAGACCCAGATGACGTAGCCCTTCTCGGCGAGCATCTGATACCACATGTAGGTTGAGCCGCCCCAAGCGTTTCTCACCTGCGGCGCGTGCGGACCCGAATAGGTGAACGACATCACCGGGTACTTCTTCGCAGGGTCGAAGTCCGGCGGGCGGATCATCATCGCTTCCATCTCGAAGCCGTCGCGCGTCGGGACGTGTAGGAACTCGACCTTGCCGAGCTTGTACTGCGCGAGCACTGGTCGCTTGTTGTCGTCAATGACGCGGACGAGCTTGCCGTCCGCGTCGAAGAGTCGCACCTGCGACGGCGTATTGATGTCAGACCAGTTGTCCACGAACATCGTGAAGGTCGGATTGAAGACGGCGCGGTGCGTGCCCTCCGACTCGGTCAGGCGTTTGAGACCCGTACCATCGAGCTTGATGCGATAGATTTGCGGCGCGATGTGGCTGTGCTCTGTGGCGACGAAGTAGGCGAGCCCGTTTCGCTCATCAATGCCTTCGAGCGAGCGCAACTCCCACTTGCCGTCTGTGATCTGTTTGATGAGCTTGCCGTCCGCCGAGTAATGATAGAGGTGACGCCAGCCGCTGCGCTCGCTCTGCCAGATGAACGAGCCGTCCTTCAACCAGAACGGCGGATCGATGACTTCAACCCAAGCCTTCGAGGTCTCCCTGAAGATCGTCGTTGACTTGCCGTCCTGCGCGCCGGCGGTATTGAGATCGAGCCACGTCTGCTCGCGGTTCTGCGCCTCGTAGGCGACGCGGCGCGAGTCGGGCGTCCAGTTAACGCGCACGACGAGCAAATCTTCCGGCTTGTACTTCGACGACAGGTCAACCCAGCGCACGTCTCCGCCCGCTGCGTCGGCGATGCCGAGCTTGACGATTGGATTAGGATCGCCCGCCTTCGGGTAGGGCGTGTCTTCCACCACTTGATTCGGCGGAATGTGATCGACGACTGTGAAGTTCGGCACAGGCGACTCGTCGAGTTGGAGGAAGGCGATCTTGGTCGAATCCGGACTCCACCACGCGCCGTCGAAGTTGCCGCGCCCGTAGAGTTCTTCCTGATAGACCCAGTCCAGACGCCCGTTGATGAGCTTCGGCGAGCCGTCTGTTGTGAGCGCGCGCTCTTTCTGTGTGGAGACATCGACGACGTAGAGGTTGTTACCGCGCACGAAGCTGACCATGCGCCCATCGGGGCTGAAATTTTCGTTCTCTTCTTCGTCGGGGTTATTCGTCAGGCGCGCGGCTTTGTTCGTGCCCAGATCATAGACGAACAAGTCCTTCGCGTGATTGAGGAGAATCTCGGTCTGCGCTTCGTTGAACTGATAGTTGCCACGGTTGGCGAGACTGTGCGCGTCGGCTGCGCTCATGCCGGGTAGCGCGGCGAGCGCCGCCTCCATCTTCGCCGCGTCGTGAAACGGAGACGTTTGACCCGTGCGCGCGTCAACCTTCATCAACTGACCGCCGCTACCACCGCCGCCGCTGCGTCCGCGTCCGCCGGAGAGCAGATAGTGCTCGCCGTCCTTGAGCCAGCGCGGGTTCGGCGGCGAGCCGCTAAAATCCACGCGCTGCGCGAACGAAGCAGGGTAGATGTCGTCGAGCGTGAGCAGCTTCTCCTGCGCGAGCGCGGGAGCAGACATGAGGAGCGCGAGAACGAGTAACAGGGATAGGCGGTTAAGCACCGACAGTCCTCCCATCTTTTGTGTTTGCCGGGGGCGTCAGGAATTTTTTAATGACGGGTGATAGCGCGCCCAAGACGAGTGCCGCGAGCACGAGCGAAGCCGCGGTCACGATGAAGAGTTTGGGCATCTGATCTAACTTTTCCGGATCGACGTGCCCGCCTACCAAGCCTCCGATCAGGTTGCCCACGGCGGACGCAAGGAACCAGATGCCCATCATTTGCCCGACGTACTTGCGCGGCGAGAGTTTCGTCATGGACGAGAGCCCGACGGGGCTAATGAATAGTTCGCCGATCGTCTGGAAGAAGTAGCTCACTACCAGCCACCACGGCGAGACCTTGATCGCGCCGCCGCTTGAGACGACTGAGTTCGCTGCGAAGATCATGATGACAAAGCCGAACGCGGCGAACATGAGTCCGAGGGCGAACTTCAAAGGGCTCGCCATCTCCCGCTTGCGCTTCGCCATCGCGAGCCAGAGCGCCGCGACGACAGGCGCGAGCATGAAAATGAAGAGCGAGTTGATGGACTGGAACCACGTCGCCGGGATCAGTTTGCCCGCGAACTGCCGGTCGGTGAAGTCGCGCGCGAAGAGGTTGAGCGACGTTGGAGCCTGCTCGAATGCCGACCAGAAGATTGCGGCGAACACGAACAGGATGAAGATCACGCTCACGCGCTTCTTTTCGTCGCCCGTCAGCCCCCCCGCGATGAAAAGGTAGGCGAAGTAAATGACAGCCACGCCGACGAGGACGTAGGTCATGTTCTGACCGATGGCTTGCGCGTTAAGCGTGATCGCCCCGGTGGTGGCGAGCACGATGACGAGCACGAGCAATGCAAGACCGACGGCGAGCACGAGCTTGACGGTGCGTTCCTGCCGCGCCTGCACGGCAGCGTCCGGGTGGCGCGTGGGATGCAAGCCGAGATCGCCGAGCGTGCTCTTAGCGCGCGTCGCGAAGACCGTCAGACCGATGAGCATCCCGACGCCCGCCGCGCCGAAGCCCCAGTGCCAGCCGACCGCCTCGCCGAGGAAGCCCGTCACGATTTGTCCGAAGAACGCGCCGAGGTTGATCCCCATGTAGAAGATCGAAAAGCCCGCGTCGCGTCGCGCCCCGCCCTCAGGGTACAAGTCGCCGACGATTGCCGAGATGTTTGGCTTGAGCAGTCCCGTGCCCAAGACGATGAGGATGAGCCCGAGGAAGAACGGCAAGCGGCTGTGCGCGAACGCCGAGAGACCGATGGAGATGTGACCGCAGGAGATGAGCACCGCGCCCGTCATGATTGCCCGACGCAAGCCGAGCAGCCGGTCGGCGACCCACCCGCCGGGCAGCGACGCGAGATAGACGCTCGCGGCGTAAATGCCGACGATTGCCGACGCCTGACTGCGGTCGAATCCGAACCCGCCCTGCGCGAGCGCGGCGGACATGAAGAGGACGAGGAGCGGGCGCAGCCCGTAGTAGGAGAAGCGCTCCCACATCTCCGTCAGAAACAGTGTCGTCAACCCGCGCGGGTGCCCGCCGAGCCCTCCGGCCGTGCTCCTTTGGGCCGGCCCTCCCGTCGAGTTGGAAATCGTTGCAGCCATGTCCATCCGCCTCCTTCTCTTTTCTCTTGCCCCGCCCGAACCCCTTCTTTAGAATTGGCG
>JAVXVR010000330.1:0-7694 GCA_032230165.1 Acidobacteriota bacterium
TGGGCGGCGTGACGAGCGGCGCGTTCTCCGATTACCAGTCAGCCGCGCTCTTGATGGCGATCTACCTGCGCGGCATGGACGAGGCGGAGCAGCGCGCGCTGACCGAGGCGATGCTGCGCTCCGGCTCTTCACTCGACTTCTCAGAGATTGACAAGCCGAAGGCGGACAAGCATTCGACGGGCGGCGTCGGTGATAAGACCTCACTCGTCATCGCGCCGCTTGCCGCCGCCTGCGGCATCTGCGTGCCGATGATTTCGGGTCGGGGCTTGGGACACACGGGCGGCACGCTCGACAAGCTCGAATCAATACCCGGCTACCGCGTGCGCCTGGCGGAAGACGAGGCGCACGAGATTCTCAAGCGCGTCGGCTTCGCGATGATGGGGCAGACGGCGGAGATCGCGCCCGCCGACCGCAAGCTCTACGCGCTGCGCGACGCGACGGCGACGGTTGAAGCGATCCCGCTCATCGTCGCCTCGATCATGTCGAAGAAACTCGCGGCGGGCTTGGGCGCGCTCGTTCTCGACGTCAAGGCTGGCACGGGCGCGTTTATGCACGACGACGCGCGCGCACGTGAACTGGCACACGCGCTGGTCAAGACCGGCAACTCTTTCGGCGTCCGCACCGAAGCTTTATTAACAGACATGAATCAGCCCTTGGGTCGCGCCGTGGGTCACGCCGTCGAGGTCGTCGAGTGCATAGAGATTCTGCGCGGCGAAGCGGACGCGCGTGCGCGCCCCGTGCGCGATCTCTCCGTTGAGCTGACGGCGCGGATGGTCTTTTTGTCGCAGCTCGAAAGCACGGTCGAGGCGGCGCGTCTGCGCGTCACGCGCGCGCTTGAGTCGGGCAGTGGGCTCGAATGTTTCCGCCGCAACGTCGAGGCGCAAGGGGGCGATGCGCGTGTGTGCGACGAGCCGAAGCGGGTCTTGCAGCCTTCGCCCGTGCGCGAGGTTAAGGTAGAATCCACGCGCACGGGATTCGTGACAAAAGTTGACGCGGCGGGTGTAGGGCTTGCGCTTGCAGGGATCGGCGGCGGGCGCGTGCGCGTCGAAGACGAGATCGACCACTCGGTCGGCTTCCTCGCTGACGTGAAGCTCGGCGACGGGGTTCGCGACGGGCAATCGCTCGGCTCTCTTCTTTGTCGCAACGAGGCGCAGGAGCGCGAAGCCGCCCCGCGCATCCGGCAGGCTTACACGGTCGGCGACGCGCCGCCAAGCGCGGAGGATTACAAGCTCATCAAGGATGTCATCGTCTCATGAAATTTGATCGCAGACGCGCGCGTAAAACTTTGACCGCAAGCCTCGTCGCCTTCGCGCTCGTCGCCGCCGCGTGCACGATGCCGGGCGGTGAGAGCGAGGATAGGACGAAGGTGCGCGTCGGCATCGTCTTCGACATCGGCGGCAAATACGACCGCTCGTTTAACGCCGCCGCACTCGTCGGCGTGACCTGCGCCGCGACAGGGAAGAAACCCGACGGCACGCCTTGCGAGAAGCCTTCGCTCGGCGTCGTGCTTCGCGATGTGGAGCCCGGCAACCCGACCTCGATTGAACCGGCGATGCGCGCGTTCGCCGAGCGCGGCTACGATCTCGTCATCGGCGTCGGCTTCGCGCAAGCCCCGATCATGGAGTCGGTCGCGAAGGACTACCCGAACGTCAACTTCGCCATCATTGACGGCGTGAGCGAATTGCCGAACGTTGCGTCGCTCGTCTTCCGCGAGCACGAGGGCTCGTACCTCGTTGGCATGATCGCCGCGCGCACATCTAAGACGGGCACGCTCGGCTTCCTCGGCGGCATGGACATCCCGCTCATCCACCGCTTCGAGAAGGGCTACGAAGAGGGCGCGCGCTCAATCAACCCGAATGTGCGGATCATACAGAACTACGTCGGCGTGAACGACGCCGCATGGAACAATCCCGGCAAGGGCAAGGAACTCTCGCTCGCGCAGATCGGCAAGGGGGCGGACGTGATCTTTACCGCCGCCGGAAACTCAGGGCTCGGCGCGTTCGACGCCGTCGAACAGGCGGGCAAAGACGGGCAGGGGCGCGCGACGCACTTCGTCATCGGCGTGGACTCGAACCAGAACATGGTCAAGCCCGGCTTCGTTTTGACGAGCATGGTCAAGCGCGTGGACAACGCCGTCTATGAGATCGTCAACGACGTGGTGAACCACCGCTTCCACGGCGGCTTGCACGTCTTCGGTCTCGACAAGGATGGCGTCGCCTACTCGCTCGACGATTTCAACCGCGCACTGATCGCGCCCGACGTGCTGCAACAGGTTGACGCGGCGAAGCGGAAGATCATCGCGGGCGAGATCAAAGTGACTGACGCGATGGCGCAATAAGTTGATGGTTACAAGTTAGAAGTTGCAAGTTTCAACTTTGACCTTGCAACTTGCAACTTCATATCAAATTTTCAAACATACGGAGCAATCACATGAAACGTAAAGCGTCGGCGCGCTGGCAGGGCGCGCTGCAAGATGGCAAGGGGACGATCTCGACCGACAGCGGCGTCCTCTCTGAGACTCAATACTCCTTCTCGACGCGCTTTGAGAACGGCGCGGGCACGAATCCCGAAGAGCTGATCGCGGCGGCGCACGCGGGCTGCTTCTCGATGGCGCTCTCAGGTCAGCTCGGCAAAGCGAACTTGACGCCGGAGAGCATCGAGACGACCGCCACCGTCACGCTCGAAAAGACCGACGCCGGATTCACCATCACGGAAGTTCACCTCGACGTGACGGCGCGCGTGCCCGGCGCGACTGAAGAGGCGTTCCACACGGCGGCGGACAACGCCAAGCTCGGCTGCCCGGTCTCGCGCGTGCTCATCGCCAAGATCACGATGGACGCCAAACTCGCCGGGGCGACCGCTGCCGCCGACTGATACTTGCCACCGATGTTAGAGCTGCGCAACATCACGAAACGCTTCGGGAACGTGCTGGCGAACGACCGCGTCAGTTTCAAGGTCGAGCCCGGCACGATCCACGCCATCGTGGGCGAGAACGGGGCGGGCAAGTCCACGGCGATGCGTATCGCCTACGGCTTCTACACGGCGGACTCGGGCGAGATCGTCGTGGACGGCGAGCCGCGCCAGATCGCGACGCCACACGACGCCATACGGCTCGGCATCGGCATGGTGCACCAGCACTTCATGCTCGTCGAGCCGATGACGGTCGCGGAAAATATCGTGCTCGGCGCGGAGCCCGGCAGCTCGGTCGCGCTCGACATGCGCGCGGCGGCGGAAAAGATTCGGCGGCTCTCAGGCGAGTTCAAGCTCGCAGTTGATCCGAACGCGCTCGTCGGCAATCTCTCGGTCGGTCAGCAGCAGCGCGTCGAGTTGTTGAAGGCTCTCTACCGCGAGGCGCGCATACTGATTTTGGATGAGCCGACGGCAGTCCTAACGCCGCAGGAGGTCGAAGAGTTCTTCTCGATCCTGCGCGGGATGCGCGAGCAGGGCAAGACGGTTGTCATCATCACGCACAAGCTCTCGGAAGTCCTCGCCATCTCAGACGAGGTGACAGTGATGCGCGATGGGCGCGTCGTCGGCGGACTCAAGACTGCGGAGACGAACGCGGCGGAGCTGGCGCGTCTGATGGTCGGGCGCGACGTGCTGCTCAGAGTCGAAAAGCCCGCGGCGCACGCGGGCGAGACGGTCTTGAGCGTGCATGAACTCACGGTCAAGGCGGCAGACGGCACGCCGCGCGTCAATAAAATTTCCTTCGACGTGCGCGCGGGCGAGATCGTGGGCGTCGCGGGCGTCGAAGGCAACGGTCAGACAGAATTGATCGAAGCGCTCGCGGGTTTGAGTCCCGACTCCGCGCTCGCGGGCGAAGTGAACTTTAACGGGCGCGAGATTTTGCGAGCGGGCGCGCGCTCGCGTCGCGAGCTGGGCATCGCGCACGTGCCGGAAGATCGACACCGGCGTGGCTTGCTGCTCGACTTCGACCTCGCCGAAAATTCGATCCTCGGCACGCACTACCGCCCGCCCGCGACCAACGGCATCCTGCTCAACGAGTCGGCGATCCGCAGCCACGCCTCGCGGCTCATTAAAGATTTCGACGTGCGCCCAGCGAATCCCGACCTGCCCGCGCGTGCGCTATCGGGCGGCAACCAGCAGAAGCTCATCATGGGTCGCGAGATGGAACTGAAGCCCAAGCTTCTGCTCGTCTCGCAGCCGACGCGCGGCGTGGACATCGGAGCCATCGAGTTCATCCACCGCCAGATCGTCGCTCTGCGCGACACGGGTTGCGCCATCCTCCTCGTCTCCGCCGAACTTGAAGAGGTGACCGCCCTTGCCGACCGCCTCCTCATCATCCACGAGGGAAAGATCGCGGGCGAGGTCGATCCCACACAGACGAGTGTCGAAGAGATCGGGCTATTGATGACCGGAGGCAGAAGGACAAACGATGAAGTATGAACGATGAACGATGAAGTGAAAGCATCTATCTTTCACTTCATCGTTCATCGTTCATACTTCCTATTTTCTTATGAAGCATCTTCGCGAACTCATCTTCCCGCTCGTCGCCGTCCTCGTCGCGTTTGTCATCGGCGGCATCGTCGTGCTCTTGATCGGCGACAACCCCATCACGGTCTATCGTCTCTTGATCGGCAGCGCGCTCTCTTGGCCCGACGGTATCGGCTACACGCTCTTCTACGCGACGCCGCTCATCTTCACGGGACTCGCCGTGGCGGTCGCCTTCCGCTGCGGGCTCTTGAACATCGGAGCCGAAGGGCAACTCTACGTCGCGGCGTTCGCCACCGCGTGGGTCGGCATCTAGTTTGGCGGGACGGTGGTGGACATTTTCGGGATGCCGACGAACTACGCTTGGACGACGCTGCCCGCCGTTCTGCTCCTCCCACTCTGCATCCTGACAGCCATCGTGGTGGGCGCGTTCTGGGGCGCGATTCCGGGTTTTCTGAAGGCGCGCTTCGGCTCGCACGAAGTCATCAACACGATCATGTTGAACTTCATCGCCGTCGCGCTCGTCAGCTACTTCACGCAGTACTACTACAAAGCGCCGGGCGATCCGATCATGCAATCCGTCCCCATCGGCGCGGGCGCGCACCTGCCGCGACTCGGAAACTTCATCCCCGGACTCCCGGCGCGCATCCCTGTCAACATCGCTTTTCTCTTCGCGCTCATTGCGTGCGCGCTCGTCTATATTTTTCTGTGGAAGACGAAGTGGGGCTACGAGATTCGCGCGACGGGCGCAAACCCCTCGGCGGCTGAGTACGGCGGCATCTCGACGCGCAAGCAGATCGTGCTCGCCATGTCGATCTCCGGCGGCTTGGCGGGGATGGTCGGCGTCAACGAAGTGCTCGGCTATCACTATCGCTACTACGACGGATTCTCGGCGGGTTACGGGTTCACCGGCATTGCTGTCGCGCTCTTGGGTCGCAACCACCCGGTCGGCGTGCTGCTCTCGGCGCTACTGTTTGCGATGCTCATACGCGGCGGCATCTTCGTTGATGCCTTCTCGGTGCACGTGACGAAAGACATCGTCGAGGTCTTGCAGGCAATCGTCATTCTCGTCGTCGCCGCCTCGGCGGTCGCCGAAGGGTTCATGCGCGGCACGTTCGGCAGGTTCGGGCTGTTGAGAAAATCGAAAGTGTAAGAGCACTCAGCTCTCAGCTCTCAGCCGGAAGGCTTGGACTTGCTGAATGCTGAATGCTGATTGCTAATCATGCGCGGATACTTCGACATCGCTCTCATCTTCCTCGCCTCGACGATCCGTCTGGCGACGCCGCTCTTGCTCGCCGCGCTCGGCGGCTTGTTCTCGGAGCGTTCGGGCGTCATCAATATCGCGCTTGAAGGGTTGATGCTCGCGGGCGCGTTCACCGCCGCCGCGATCACGCACGCGTCGGGCAGCCCTTGGATCGGTCTGCTTGCTGGCATCGGCGCGGGCGTCTTCATCGCGCTGATTCACGCGGTGGCGAGCATCCGCTTCAAGGCGGATCAGGTGGTGAGCGGCACGGCGATCAATATTCTGATGCTCGGCATTCCGGCGATGCTGAGCGGCGCGTTCTTCCTCTCGTCAGGCGCGACGCCGCAGATTCCCAAAGAGAATTTGATCCCCTACACGCCCGTCGTGCTTGCGCTCGCGCTCGTCGGGGTCACGTCTTACGTCCTTTACCGGACGCCGTTCGGTCTGCGCCTGCGCGCGGTCGGCGAGAATCCGGAAGCAGCGGACGCGGCGGGCGTGAACGTGAAGCGTATGCGCTACATCGCGGTATTGATCTCTGGCGCGCTCGCGGCGATAGGCGGCGCGTATCTCTCCATCGGTCAGTCGTCTCTGTTTACGCGCAACATGACTTCGGGGCGCGGCTTCATCGCGCTCGCCGCGCTCATCTTCGGCAAGTGGAAGCCGGTGCCCACGATGCTCGCGTGCCTCCTGTTCGGCTTCACCGAGGCGGTCGCGATCCAACTGCAAGGCGTGCGCTTCGGCGACGGGGAGATTCCCAATCAGTTCATCCAGATCATCCCGTATGTGCTGACCATCGTCGTGCTCGCGGGCTTCATCGGTCAGTCGCGCGCGCCACGCGCACTCGGCATCCCTTACGAGAAGGAAAAATGAGTTTGTCCGTGGTCAGTTGTCCGTCGTCCGTTGTTCGTGCCTAACGGGCTTACGCTTTTTAGACGACGCGACTTCATTCACCAGCAAAACAACTGACCACTGACCACGGACAACTGACAATCATGTCTGAAGAGTTGAGTCGGGACACACTCTACGAGCGGGCGGAGCACGCGGCGCGCACGGTGCGTGCGCGCACGGGCGAGGTCGCGCGCGTCGCGCTCGTGCTCGGCAGTGGTCTCGGCGCGTTCGCCGACGATCTGGAAGACGCCGTGGCGATCCCTTTCGACGAGATTCCTGGCTTTGCGCGCTCGACCGTCGAGGGTCACGCCGGACGACTCGTCGCGGGCAAGGTCGGGGGCGTCTCGGTCGCAGTCATGCAGGGTCGCTTCCATTTCTACGAGGGCTACGCGCTCGAAGAGGTGACGTTTCCCGTGCGCGTGCTCGGCTTGCTCGGCGCGAAATCTCTGGTGTTGACGAACGCCGCCGGGGGCTTGAACAACACGCTCACGCAAGGCTCGCTCATGCTCATCAGCGATCACTTGAATTTGATGGGCGCGAACCCCTTGCGCGGCGCGAACGACGAGCGTTTCGGCACGCGCTTTCCAGACATGACGGAAGTTTACGACCGCGCCTTCCAGGAGATCGCCATCTGCGAGGCACACGCGGCGGGCACGGAGTTGCGGCGCGGAGTCTATGCCGCGCTCACGGGCCCGAGCTACGAGACGCCCGCCGAAATCCGTATGCTGCGCGCGCTCGGCGCGGACGCCGTCGGCATGAGCACCGTGCCCGAAGCAATCGTCGCGCGCCACATGGGGATCAAAGTCCTCGGCATCTCGTGCATCACGAACATGGCGGCGGGCGTGCTCGACAAGCCCATCGATCACCAGGAGGTCATCGAGACGGGCGAGCGCGTGCGCGCCACGTTCACCGAGTTGCTGCGGCGCGTTATCCCGAAGCTCTAACCCTTCCGCTGTCGCTCGGAGTCGTTCCGGGGTGTAAACTAAGTGCGGCGCGATTTTGGAATGATTGCGGGTAAAGGATTATGAGCACACATCTCGACGCCTTAATCACCAGCACGCCTGAGGTACGGCACGGCAGACCGTGTGTGGCTGGGACAGGCATCACCGTG
>JAVXVR010000345.1:0-5288 GCA_032230165.1 Acidobacteriota bacterium
CACAACTAAGGTGAGGCGATGTCGTGTGCGCACCGCGCCGCTCCGTGAATTTAATAACGTGAACCCGACGCCGCGTCGCGTCGTTAAGCTTGACTGCGAAGGTGAAAGATGATGAAACTCGCGCTCACGACATTGCTCTCCTGGCTCGCCGGTCTCGTCGTGATCCTCGCCTCGCTCTACTTCGTCTTCGGAAGTGCCGACGTGAGCCGCGCCGACGTGATGGGCTTTGGCACGATCTCTTTTGCGCTGACCGTCCTGATGGTCGCGATCTTTTATCTGCCGGGGTTGGTCTGGTTGAAGCGGCGCCGCGCGGGCGTGCGACCCGTCACACTTTTTCCGCTCGCGTCCGGGCTCGCGCTCAACCTCCCGGCGTTCGCGTTGATCTCTTACCTCGCGGGCAAAAAGTTCCTCGCCTCGGAAGGCATCATCTTCGCCGTCGCGCTGCTGGTCACGGGAGCCTCGCTCGGTCTCGGCTTCGTCTGGAGCCAGCGCGCTAAAGCCGCTGCGGCAGAGCGCGCATGAACTCGGCTGATCTTTAATCGGCGGCACACACGCAGCAACTAACATGACACCTGTAATCGAACTCGACGGCTTGAGCGTCACCTTCGGCAAGCGTCAAATCCTGAAAGACCTGCGCGGCGCGCTCGCGGGTCGCGCCATCGGTCTGTTAGGTCCGAACGGCGCGGGGAAAACGACGCTCATCCACACGCTCCTCGGTTTCTACCGCCCTTCGGCGGGCACGGCGCGCATTTTCGGGCAGGACATCACGCGTGAGGCGAAGCACGTGCGCTCTCAGATCGGCTACATGCCGGAGCGCGACTCTTTCATCGCCAAGATGTCGTGCGTCCACTTCGTCCGCCTGATGGCTGAGCTGTCCGGCATCCCTTCGGAAACCGCCTTAGAGCGCGCCCACGAAGCACTCTTCTACGTCGGACTTGGCGAGGCGCGCTACCGCAACGTCGATACCTACTCGCTCGGCATGAAGCAGCTCGCCAAACTCGCGCAGGCAATCGTCCACGGACCCAAGTTGATTGTCTTAGATGAGCCGACCAACGGGCTCGACCCACCGACGCGCGCGCGCATGATCCGTTTGATACGCGAAATTCGCGACACGGGTCGCGCGCGCATCCTGCTCTCGTCACACCTGCTGCGCGACGTGGAGGAATGCTGCGACGAGATTCTGGTTTTAAAAGACGGTTGGATCGCCGCCAACTGCAATCTGGAAGAAGAGCGCAAGGCGAACCGCAAGTTCATCGAACTGGAGATGCGCGGGGGCGACCGCGCGGGATTCGCGGATGCGGTCGGACGCTTGGGCTGCGAGTACGCGCAGACGAGCGAGCGCCGTCTGAAACTCGTCATGCAGGAGGGCGTCGAGATCAGCGACCTCTACCGCCTCGCGAACGAGCGGCAGGTGCAGATTCGACGCCTCAACTTCAAGCGCGATTCGCTCGAAGATATTTTCTTAAAAGCCATGGAAGGCGAAGAGGGCGCGGCGAACGTCGCCCAGAATGGCGGGCAGAGAGTTGCGACGAAGGGGGGTGACGGCAATGGCAGTTTACGAGCATAGCTATCGGCAGTATGCCGGGAGGCTGACGCCCGCGTGGTCGCGCTTCCTCGTCATCCCGCGCCACGCTTACCGCGACGTGTTCCGCACGAAGCTCTTCGTCGCGTTCTACGCGGCGTGCTACATCTTTCCGCTCGCCGCGGCGTGCATCATCTACCTGCACCACAACGTCAACGCCCTCGCGCTCTTGAGGATCGGCGACGTGCGCGCGCTCGTCCCGATCAATGCCTCGTTCTTCCACTACTTCACGACGTTCCAGTGCTCGCTCGCGTTCTTCCTCGTGCTGCTGGTGGGTCCCCCGCTCATCTCGCGCGACATGGCGAACAACGCGCTGCCGCTCTACCTGTGCCGACCGTTCTCGCGCGTCGAGTATGTCGCGGGGAAGGCGAGTGTCATCGCCATTCTGCTCTCACTCGTGACGTGGGTTCCCGGTTTGCTGCTCTTCTTCTTTCAGGCATACCTCGAAGGCGTCGGCTGGCTCTGGTCGAATTTGTGGATCGCTGGCTCGATCTTCTTAGCCAGCGCGATCTGGATCGTGCTGCTCTCGCTGCTCGCGCTCTCGGTCTCGGCGTGGGTTAAGTGGCGCGTGGTGGCGAGCGGCGCGCTGCTGGGAATGTTCTTCATCCCGTCGGCGTTCGGCGAGATCATCAACGCGATGTTTCTGACGCGCATCGGTCACCTCTTCAGCTTCGGCGCGCTGATGAACAACATCTGGCTTGGTCTCTTCGGTCTCTTCGTGCCGCAGACGGGTCGCATCCAGGGGCGCATTACTGACTCGATGCACGACAACCAGCTCGTTGACATCAGGCTCATCGAGCCGCCGCTCTGGGCTTCGTGGTTCGTCATCGCGCTCGTCTGCGCGTTCTGCCTGTGGCTGCTGCTGCGTAAAGTCCGTGCTTACGAGGTGGTGAAATGACGACGGAGACGACAAACACGACGGCTGTCGCCCGCGAGGGACAGATCGCGCCGGAAAAGATGATCGTCTTCGACGACGTATCGAAGTTCTACGGCGAGATACTCGGCGTCAACCGCGTGAACCTTTCAATCGCGCCCGGCATCACGAGCCTCGTCGGTCCAAACGGTTCGGGCAAGACGACGCTCATGAATTTGATGACGGGACTGCTGCGCCCCACGCGCGGGCACGTCAGCGTGCTCGGCACGACGCCCGCCGAGCCGGAAAAACTCTTCCGCAAGGTCGGCTACTGCTCGCAGTTCGACTCTTTCCCGCGCGGCGCGACCGGCAGAGAGTTCATCGCGTCGTACCTGTCAGTTCACGGCTACTCGCGCAACGAGGTTAACGATCTGACCGACGCGGCGCTTGAGCGCGTCTCGATGACGGAGGCGGCGGATCGCAAAGTGGCAGGCTACAGCAAGGGTATGCGCCAGCGCATACGCCTCGCGCAGTCAATCGCCCACAACCCGCGCGTGCTCATCCTCGATGAGCCTTTGAACGGTCTCGACCCGATGGCGCGCGCCGAGATCATCAGGCTCTTCCGCCAACTCGCGGATCAGGGACTCTACCTTGTCGTCTCTTCGCACATCCTGCACGAAGTGGACATGATGTCGGACGGCGTCGTGCTGCTCGACAACGGTTACGTCGTCGCCGAGGGCGACGTGCATGGCGTGCGCGAGGAGATCGACGAGCACCCGATGCAGGTCTTGATTCGCTGCGACCGACCGCAGTTCTTAGCCGCCCGACTCTTCGAGCACGAGTCCACGGTCGAGGCGCGCATCCACGAGGACAGGCAGGGGCTCTTCATCAAGACACGCCGACCCGACGACTTCTACCTCTTGCTAAATCGCCTCGTGACGGAGAACAATCTGCGTGTCGAATCGGTCGCGCCCGCGGACGACGACTTGAGCGCCGTCTATCAATACTTGATCAGTTCGGACGGGGGGCGTGTAAAATGAGCGCGACCGCGGAGGCGAGGGAGAGAACTGTGGCGACTGAAGAGATCGGCGCGGCGAACAACAGCGCGGCGGGGCTTCCGTGGGGGCTCTGGCGTCGGCAGGCGCTCGCCGTCATGCGTCTGGAACTGCGGAAAAACTTTTTGAGCCGCCGCGCGCTCCTGCTCTACGTGCTGGCTGGCTTCCCGCTTGCGCTTCTTGCGCTCGCCGATATTTTCACGCCGCCCTCCAACGAGTTCCACGACTTCAGCTTGCTGAGCGGCGTCTATGCCGCGATCTTCAACGGGCTCATCCTACGCACGCTCATCTTCTTCGGCTGCGCGTGGGTGTTTATGAATCTGTTTCGCGGCGAGGTGGTTGACCGGAGTCTGCACTACTATTTCCTGACGCCCGCGCGGCGCGAAGTCTTAGTCGTGGGGAAATATTTGTCGGGGCTTGTGACGACCGCCGTGCTGTTTAGCGTGACGACCGTCGGCTCGATGGTACTGCTCTACTTCGTGCGCTTCTACTCGGAGAGCACGCGCTACTTCTTCGACGGACCCGGGCTTAATCAAGCGCTCGTCTATCTCGGCATCACGCTCCTCGCGTGCTTCGGCTACGGCGCGATCTTCCTGATCATCGGTCTCTTCTTCCGCAACCCCGTCATCCCCGCGCTCATCATGTATGGCTGGGAGTGGATCAACTTTTTGCTGCCGCCGCTCCTCAAAAAAGTGAGCGTCATACACTACCTCCACTCGCTCATGCCCGTGCCGATGAACGAAGGACCCTTCGCCGTCTTAGCCGAGCCGACGCCCGCCTGGATATCCGTGCCGAGCCTCTTTGTCTTTACGCTCGCCGTGCTCACGCTCGCGAGCCTCCACATCCGCCGGATGGAAATCAGCTACGCGGGAGAGTGAAGCAAGGCAAAGGTAAAAAGGTAAAAGGCAGAAGGGAAAGACGGGCGGATCGTCGCTTCTCCCTTCTGCCTTTTACCTTTTTACTTTTGCCTTATTTCGATCTTCCACTGACGCGCGCGTGTTCGCGGTTCAGGCTCTCTCTGTTGTAACCTCATTGGCGTGACGAACGGGAATCAGATCGTGCTGCGCTTCGACGCGGGGACGCTCGTGCTCGACGGCTGCGGACGAGAGTTTGAGAGCGTGCCGCCTGCGTTTCGCTGGGACGAGCGCGTGCGGCGTTGGCGCGCGCCCGCGATTTCGTATCGTCACGTCGTCAAAGATTTCGTCCAGCGCGGAATCGAATACGAGGATCGCGCGCGGGCGTATCAACGCTTCGACTTCCAGACTAAATTCACGGTCGAGCCGCGACCCTATCAGGAGCAGGCGATTGAAGAGTGGGTCAGGCACGAGCGCTGCGGCGTCGTCGTGCTCCCCACCGGCGCAGGGAAAAGTCTCGTTGCGCAGTTGGCGATTGAGAGATCAAAACGCTCGACGCTCGTCGTCGTGCCGACGCTCGATCTGATGAACCAGTGGTACGATCTGCTGCTCACGTCGTTTCAGGCGGAGGTCGGACTCATCGGCGGCGGCTTCTTCGAACTGGGCGCGCTCACCGTCACGACCTACGCCTCTGCGTTTCGCTTTATGGAGCGTCTGGGCGCGCAGTTCGGTCTCATCATCTTCGACGAGTGCCACCACCTGCCGAGCGGAAGCCATCGCTATGCAGCGGAGTTTGCGCTCGCGCCGTTCCGGCTCGGACTCTCTGCGACGCCCGACCGTGCCGACGGCGAAGACTACGCGCTCGAAGAGCTGATCGGGGCAGTCGTCTTCCGCCGCGACGCGCGCGAGATGGCGGGCGAGTATTTATCCGATTATTCGGTCGA
>JAVXVR010000346.1:0-5695 GCA_032230165.1 Acidobacteriota bacterium
CTTCGCGCAAATCATCGTCCGACATGTTGTGCAGGCGCTCCAAATCTTCGTGTCTCTTCATAACTTAAACCGCGCCCCCTTCCTGCTCCGAGCGCGAGACGTACTTGCACTTGAGCGGCAGCTTCTGCGCGGCGAGGCGCATGGCCTCGCGCGCCGTCGCCTCGTCCACGCCCTCAATTTCGTAAAGAATACGTCCGGGCTTGACGACCGCCACCCAGTATTCGGGCGCGCCCTTGCCTTTGCCCATGCGCGTTTCCGCAGGCTTCTTGGTGACAGGCTTATCGGGGAACATGCGAATCCAGATTTTGCCACCGCGCTTGATATGTCGCGTCATCGCAATACGGGCGGCCTCTATTTGACGATCCGTGATCCACGCCGGCTCCAGAGCCTTCAACCCGTACTCACCGAAGCTGATCGCCGCGCCACGGATCGCCAGACCCGTCATGCGCCCCTTCATCATCTTCCGGTGCTTAACTTTCTTCGGCATCAACATAGCGTTTCGCTCCGCTCAAAAAAGCACTCAGCATTCAGCAATCAGCAATCAGTCAAAGCGTTCAGAGTCTGGCTGACTGCTGAATGCTGACTGCTTCCTTATGATCTGTCTCCGCGCGGGCGACGATCTCCGCGCTCGCGACCGTCGCCGCCTTCACGCTCGCGACGTGTGCGTGCGCGTCGCTGCTGACCGTCGCTGCGCACGTCCTGCATCGGGTCGGTCGTCGTGCCGCGCGCCATCGCCGCTTTGGGATCGAGAATCTCGCCGCGATAAATCCAGCACTTGACGCCGATGACACCGAACGTCGTGTGCGCCTGCGCGAAGCCGTAATCAATGTCGGCGCGCAGTGTGTGCAGAGGGAGACGCCCCTGCAAGTACCACTCGCTGCGCGCGATCTCCGCGCCGTTCAGACGCCCCGAGACGCGCACCTTGATGCCCTGCCCGCCGAAGCGCAAAGTCTCTTCCACGGTCTTACGCATGGCGCGACGGAAGGCGATGCGCTTCTCCAACTGCACGGCGATCTTCTCGGCTTGGAGCTGCGCGTTCAATTCGGGCTTGGTGATCTCCTGGATCGAGACGAGCACCTCACGTCCTGTGCGTGAGCTGATCTCGTTTTTGAGCTTGTCGATCTCAGAACCCTTGCGCCCGATGATGATGCCGGGGCGCGAGGTGTAGATGATGATCTTGACGCGGTTCGCCGCGCGCTCCACGTCCACGTGCGAGACGCCCGCCCCGTTGAAGCGTCCTTTGATCTCGCTCTTGAGCTTCAAGTCCTCGTGGAGGAAGTCGCCGTACTGCTTCTTGGTGAACCAGTGCGAATGCCAGTCCTTGTTATAGCCAAGGCGGAAGCCGTAAGGATGAACTTTCTGTCCCACTCTAATTCTCCGTTCGACAGTTATTCGGCGGACTGCTCCGCGCTCTTTTTGGCAGACGACCCGGCGGGCTTCTCAGCCTTCTTCGGCGCGCGCTTCGACGCGACAGCCTTCGATGCGCCTTTGCCTTCACCGGAGGAAGCCTTCGCGCCTGCGCTCTTCTTGCTTCCCTTCGACTCACCCGAAGTCGCGGGCTTGCCAGCCTTCGAGGTCTGCTTGCGACCGTTGCCCTTCCCCGCAGTCTCCTTCTCGTCGTTCGAGAGGAGCACGGTGACGTGGCAGAAGTGTCTCTGCTCGCGGTAGGCGCGACCCTGCGGCGCGGGGCGCACGCGCCGACGGTTCTTGTGCGGTCCCATGTCAACGAAGCAAGCCTTGACCCACAGATCATCGGGATCGACGGCGACGTTCGCCTTCTCCGCCGCTTCGGTCGCGTTGGCAATCGCCGAGCGCACGCACTTCTCGATGCCGTCAGCCGCACGCTTGTTCGTGAAGCGCAAGACGGCGAGCGCCTCGTTGACGTTCTTCCCGCGAATCATGTCAATCACGAGCCGCGCCTTTTGCGCCGACCCGCGCAGATATTTTGAACTCGCTCTGGCTTCCATCTCTAACCTCAGTGACAAGTAACAAGTGACAAGTGACAAGTAAGAACAAGACGGGTTTGCTTGTCACTTGTCACGGTTCACTTGTCACGGCTATTTCGCTGGTCTCGCCGTCTTCTCCGCCTTCGTGCCGGAGTGACCCTTGAAGGTGCGCGTCGGCGAGAACTCGCCGAGCTTGTGCCCGACCATGTTCTCCGTGACGTACACCGGAATGTGCCGCTTGCCGTTATGCACGCCGAAGGTCAGACCGACGAAGTCCGGCGTGATCGTCGAGCGACGCGACCAGGTCTTGATCGCCTGCGGGCGGTTGCCGCTCGCGCGAATCCGCTCGACCGTCTTCGCCACGTGCGTATCAATGAACGGTCCTTTTTTAACTGAACGTGCCATGTTGTTTCGCTTCGCTCCACTTCAGTTTCAAGTTCAAAGTTGCAAGTTCAAAGTTAACTTCGTGTCTTGCAACTTTAAACTTGAAACTTTGAACTTTATTTAACTCGCCTGTCGCGCACGATCATCTTATTGGTGCGCTTGTTGTTGCGCGTCTTGTAGCCGCGCGTTGGCTGACCCCAAGGTGTGACAGGGTGGCGTCCGCCGCTGGTTTTCCCCTCGCCGCCGCCGTGCGGGTGATCGACCGGGTTCATCGCCACGCCGCGCACCTTCGGGCGCAAACCCTTCCAGCGCGAGCGACCCGCCTTGCCGTAAGAGACGTTCTCGTGCTCGACGTTGCCGACCTGACCGACCGTCGCGTAGCAGACGACGGGGACGCGCCGCACCTCACCCGAGGGCATACGCACCTGCGCGTAGTCGCCCTCTTTGGCGACGAGCTGCGCAAACGATCCGGCTGAGCGCGCAAGCTGTCCGCCCTTGCCGGGGCGCAGCTCGATGTTGTGAATCTGCGTCCCCAGAGGGATGTTACGGATCGGCAGGGCGTTACCGGGCAGGATGTCCGCTTCGGGTCCGCTCAAGATAGTCTTGCCGACTTCGAGTCCGACCGGCGAGAGGATGTAACGCTTCTCGCCATCGAGGTAGGTCACGAGCGCGATGTGCGCCGAGCGGTTCGGGTCGTACTCGATCTGCGTGATGCGACCGGGCACGCCCGCCTTGTCGCGCTTAAAGTCAATGACGCGATAGAAGCGCTTATGCCCGCCGCCGCGACGGCGCACCGTGATGTGACCGTCGTTGTTGCGCCCCGAAATGCGCGTCTTCGGCTCGAGCAGAGACTTCTCCGGCTCGGCATTCGGCGTCAGGTCGTCGCGCGTCAGGTACGTCTGGTAGCGGCGCGCCGGCGATGTCGGTGTCAGTTTCTTGATGCCCATGACTCTAAAGTTCCAAGTTTAAAGTTCCAAGTCGCAAGGCTCAAAACTTTGAACCTTGAACTTGTAACTTTTAACTGCTAGATCGACTCTCCGTAGTCGAACGGCGGCTGACCTTCTTTGAGCGTGACGTAGGCTTTCTTCCACGAAGGCTTACGACCCTCGAAGCGACCGCGCCGCGCCTTCTTGCCCATGTAGTTGATCGTCCGCACGCTATCAACCTCAACCTCGAAAATCTTCTCGACCGCGCTCTTGATCTCAGGCTTCGTCGCGTTCTTATCCACGCGGAAGGTCAGAAGCTGCCTGCCGTCCTGCGACTCTTCCTTCGCGATGAGCGCCTTCTCCGTGATGACCGGCGCTTTGATGATGTCCCACACTGTTCGCATCTCGTTTTACGCCGCCTCCTCGCTCGCCGTGCCCGACTCGCCCGCCCCTTCGGTGTTGAGCACGCGCGTGATCTGCTCGACCGCCGTGCGCGAGAACACGAGCTTCTCATGGTAGAGCACGTCGTAGATGTTCAGCCCGTTCGTGCCGACGATCTTCGCGCCTTTGACGTTGCGCGCCGACAAGAACAGGTTGTCGTTGTCGGTCGAATCAATGATCAAAGTCCTGCCGTCGAATCCGAGCGACTTCAACGCGCCAACGAAATCCTTCGTCTTCGGATTCGAGAAGACCAGCTCGTCAACGACGACGAGGTTGCCCTCGCGCAAACGCTCCGAGAGTGCCGCGCGCAGCGCGCCGCGTCGCATCTTCTTCGGCAGGTTCGTTGACCAGTCGCGCGCCTGCGGTCCGTGGACGTTGCCGCCGCCCTTCCACAAGGGCGAGCGGATCGAGGCGATGCGCGCGCGCCCCGTGCCCTTCTGCTTCCAGAGCTTGCGACCCGACCCAGACACGTCGCCGCGCGTCTTCGTCCCGACCGTGCCCTGCCGGGCGTTGGCGAGGAAACTCTTCACCGCCGCGTGGACGAGCCCCTCGTTGTACTCCGCGCCGAAGACGGCGTCAGAGAGTTCGAGGTCACCCACCTCTTCGTTCTTCAGGTTGCGCACCTTCACGCTAGGCATTGACGTTTACTCCGTAAACAAACGATGAACGCGGAACGCGGAACGATGAAGTGAAAGCATCTACCTTTCAGTTCCTCGTTCATCATTCATACTTCATCGTTTCGCTGATTTTCTGACGATGATCACGCTACCGTTCGCGCCCGGCACTGCGCCGCGCACCATCAGCAGGTTGTTCTCCACATCAACGCGCGCCACGGTCAGACCTTTGAGCGTCACGCGACGGTCGCCCATGTGACCCGACGAGCGTGTGCCCTTGATGACGCGCGAAGGGTAGGCGGACTGACCGATTGAACCGGGCTTGCGCACGTTCATCGAGCCGTGCGATTCGGGACCGCGATTGAACTTGTGCCGCTTGATGGTTCCCTGAAAGCCGCGACCCTTGCTCTTGCCCTCGATCTCGATTGCGTCGCCGTCCGCGAAGAGGTTGACGAGCACGGTGTCGCCCACATTCAGTTCGCTCTCCGGCGCGTCGAGCCGAAGCTCCTTGAGCACGCGCGTCGGGGGGAGCCCTCCGCCCGTCTTCTCGAAGTGTCCGCGCATCGGCTTGTTGACGTTCTTCAACTTGACGGGGCGCTCTTCGACGAGTCCGAGTTGCACGGCGTCATAGCCGTCCGCGCCCGCCGCCGACTTCTTCTGCACGACGACGCAAGGTCCAGCCTTGATGACCGTCACCGGCGTGACCGTCCCGTCCGGGGCGAACAACTGCGTCATGCCGACTTTCTTACCGATGATTCCGTTGACCATCATGAACCTCTAGTTCAAAGTTCCAAGTTCAAGGTTCAAAGTTGCAAGGTCAAAACTTTGAACCTTGAACTTGGAACTTTGAACTAAGCGCTCTAGCTCCTGCCGAAAGCTTTGATCTCAACGTCAACGCCCGCCGGGAGATCGAGCTTCATGAGCGCGTCCACGGTTTGCGGCGTCGGGTCGAGGATATCCATCAGACGCTTGTGCGTGCGGATTTCAAACTGCTCGCGCGACTTCTTATCGACGTGCGGCGAACGGAGCACCGTCCACTTGTTCTTGGAAGTGGGGAGCGGGATGGGACCCGCCACGCGCGCGCCCGTGCGCTTCGCTGTCTCGACGATCTCCGAGGTGGACTGATCCAGCACGCGGTGATCGTAAGCCTTCAACCTGATTCTGATTTTTTCGTTCAGCATAATTCTTAAGCCTTCAGCAATCAGCAATCAGCAATCAGCAATCGTCTTGCCTGTCGCTTATCACTGATGGTTAATAACTATTCGACGACATCACTAATGGTGCCCGCCCCGACCGTCCTTCCACCTTCACGGATGGCGAAGCGCAGTCCCTTCTCCATCGCAATCGGCGTGATCAACTCCACGTCCATCGCCACGTTATCGCC
>JAVXVR010000392.1:0-5025 GCA_032230165.1 Acidobacteriota bacterium
CGAAACTCCTCCGCCTTGTTGCCAACCACCACCACGACTGCGCTCTCCAACACTTCGTCGATGCTCCCGCGCATCAACTGCGAGATGTGCGGAATCTCCCGCTCGATGTACTCCTTGTTCGCGCCGAACAGGCGCGCGAGCGACACGTCGCGGTCGTAGATCGAGAGCTGTATGCCCTTCCCGATCAGAGTCTCGATCAGAGCGACCATCGGCGACTCGCGCAGATCGTCAGTCCCCGCCTTGAAGCTAAAACCCAGCACGCCCACGCGCTTCTTGCCCGTTCGCAAGACCATCTCGACCGCGCGCTCGATCTGCAAGCGGTTACTCTGCAAGATTGCGTGCAGCACAGGCACTTCGACATCGACTTCCTTCGCCTTGTACTGCAACGCGCGCAAATCTTTCGGCAGGCACGACCCGCCGAAGGCGAAGCCGGGCTTCAAGTAGTAGGGCGAGAGGTTCAGCTTCGTGTCGCGGCAGAAGACCTCCATCACCTCGTGGCTGTCGATCCCTAACTCCTTGCAGACGTTCCCGATCTCGTTCGCGAAAGAAACTTTCAGCGCGTGGAAGCAGTTGCACGCATACTTCACCATCTCCGCGGACTTCACGGAGGTGACGTAGAGTGGCGCGTCGAGCTTGCTGTAGAGCCTGCGCACAGACGCCGCCGTGTCCTCGTCGTCCGCGCCGATCAGAGTGAACGGCGGCGCGTAGAAGTCTTTCAGCGAAGTGCCCTCGCGCAAGAACTCCGGGTTGATGCAGACGCCGAAGTCCTTCCCTGCGCGCTTGCCTGAATAGACTTCGAGTGCGGGCACGACGACCGTCTCAATCGTACCGGGCAGCATCGTGCTGCGGATGACGACGACGTGCCGCCCCGCCTTGCCTTCGAGCGCCGCGCCGATCTCCTTGCACACGCGCTTGACGTAGGTGAGATCGAGCGACCCGTTCGCCTTCGACGGCGTGCCGACGCAGACGAGCGACATCTCGGAATCATTCACCGCCTCTCGCGTGTCGGTCGTCGCGCGCAAACGCTCCGCCGCGACCATCTCGCCGATCAGCTCACTGATGCCCGCTTCGACAATCGGACTGCGCCCCGCCTTGATGATCTCGACCTTCGTCGGATTCACGTCCACGCCCAGCACGTCGTGCCCCTCCCGCGCGAAGCACGCCGCCGAGACGCAACCCACATAGCCCAGACCGAATACGCTTAACTTCATCTCTCCCTCTCGTCCCTGCCTTCCCCGTCTCGTCGCGCGCCGCTCGCGCCGCATCCATCGCCCGCGCTGTTTAATCTAACACCGCACCGCGCACCTTCTCGTAGACGGCGTTGCCCAAAACCCGCTTCGCCGCCGTCAACGCAAACTCCTGCGCGCGCCGTCGCAACAAACCTTCGGCGCGACACATGCGGGCGAACTCCCCGGCGTCCGTCCCGCGCATCACCTTCACGCGGCGCAGGCTGAACGGATCAACGCCGCGCGCGTTCACGCCGGGACTGCTCGTCGCCACCGACTCGTAGCCAGCCTCACGCGCCACCTCAGCCACGCGCCGCGACCAACGCCCGCCCGGACACGAAAAATGCTTGACGCTTTGGCCCGTCAACTGTTCGAGCGCGCCCTTCGAGCCTTTGATCTCTTCGCCGAGCCGCGCATCGTCGAGATTAGAGAGGTAGGCGTGAGTTTGCGAGTGCGAGCCGATCTCGAAACCCGCCTGCGATAGCTCGCGCAGTTGACTCACGCTCAAGTAGCCGCGCCGACCGATGAAGCCCGCGACGACGTAGAACGTCGCGTTGAACCCGAACTCCTTCAAGAGCGGCGCGGCGAAGAGGAAGTCAGACTCGCAACCATCGTCGAAGGTGAGGCACACGCGCCCTTCGTCGTCCCGCGCGCCGAGCGCTTCGCCGACGCTTATGCCGCGCACACCATCCGCGCCAAGCCGCGCGAGTTGCTGTCGGAAATCTTCTTCCGCGAGCACGTAGCGGACGTAGCCCGGATCGTCGTCGGCGAGCGGGCGACCCCGCCGCTCAAGCTCGTGGTACATGAGGAAGACCGTGCCCGCCGTCACGAGAGAATCCTCCTGAGGCGCGATTTGATCGGCGCGGGCAGGCTCTTGCCCAAACGACCCGACATCTTCTTCACGCGCTTGAACAACCTCTGCCGCTTCATGTAAGCGTCGCTGATCTCGCCGAACCGTGCGAGCAACTCCTCTCGAAGCGCGCCCGTCGAAGGCAGCTCGTGTTCGTCCTTGATCCCTCTGTACGCGCCGCGCGCGAACGCCGCAAGGATCGCCGCGCGCGTCGGCGTCTCACACTCCACTTCATTGAAGATGACGCGCGGCTGCCGCTTCCAGTGCAAGTCCTGACCGTAAAAGGCGCGCATCTCCGGCGCGCGCGCCTGCAATCTTCGGAGCAAATGAAACGTCGCGGGGCGCGGCGCGTCTTGTCCGTCGTACTTCGTGTTCCAGGTCTCGATACCGCGCGGAAGCTCCGTGAACGTCTCGATCCAGTCGAACATCGAATCCATCGGGTGCGCGATGACGGAGACGCCGCCCTCTGTGTTGATGTGCGCGATCACTTCCTGCGGGTTATCGGTCGAGACGAGCGAGGTCACGCCGTAACCGAGCACGTGCATCCGCCGCTCGCAGTTGTACTCCAGCCCGGCGACGAAGCGAAACCGGTCGTCCGACAACGCCTCGCATTCTTCGACGTAGGCGCGAATCGTCGTCGCGTCGAAGAACTCGGCGTGATCGGTCATGCACGCGAAGCGGCAGCCCGCGCCGGTTAACACTTCGCGCAGCTCGCGGAGCGTGTACTCGCCGTCCGAGTAGGTGCTATGTGCGTGAATAACTCCCTTGAGCATTCAAATCCTTTTGCGCCGCGTCGCTGCGCCGCTTGCGCGCGCCCGCGGGCAGGCGGCGGAAGAGGAAGTCGATCCAGTCGCCCAGTTCCGGCAGCGGATCGTCGAGCGAGAAGTTGTCATGCCAAGTCCCCCGCACGGGCTGGAAAAGAGTGGCGAGCGTGCCGAGACGGCGCGGGAACTCGCCCGGATAGCCGCGCGGCGCGCCGCGTAAGACTTCGAGCGTATGGCGCGCGTCGCCCAAAAGCCAGCGACAGCGCACGCCCTCTCGATAATTTGTCACCGCCGCCACGTCGCCGCGCTCCGCCAACTCGGCGACGAGCGCGGGGAAATCCACACCAGCATAAACCGCCAACGCGAGCGAATTCCAGAACCGCCCGTTGACTTCGAGAAAGACCGGAGTGCCGTCCCGTCGCACGCGGAACTCGACCATCGCCACGCCGTGCCAGCCGAGAGCCTTCAGGATCGCGAGCGACGCCGCGCGCACTTTCGCGCCGGGCGCGACCGAGATGCGTACCGCGCTTCCTGATCCCGTCGGGCGCACGTCGCGGATTCTCCGGTGCGCGAACTCTGCGCGCAAGTTCCCTTCGCGCATCAGCGCGAAGTAGCCCGCGCCCGCGCCCGCGACGAACTCCTGCGCGAGCACCACGCCCGCGCGACGCCGCAAGCTCTCATAAGCCGACAGAAACTCGCCCGCATCCCGCGCGTAAACGGGCGCGCCCGTCGCCCTCACGCGCCCGTCCGCCGAGACCTCTTCCGATGCGCGCGGCTTGACGACGACCGGATAAGGGAGCGACGTGGCGAGAGCGCGCGCACGCGACTCGTCTTCGATGGTCACCGTCGCCGGCACAATGATGCCGAGCGACGCGGCGAGTCGCGTCGTCTGCTCTTTGTCGAAGGCGCGCAGGAGCGTCGCGTGCGGCGGCAGCACCATGCGCGCGCCCGCCGCGAAAATTTTCTCGCGCTCGGCGGAGAGCGGGAGCGTCGTGCGCTCCGTCAGAGGCAGGACGAGCGTGCCCGGCTCGCGCCGCGCCTCTTCAGCCACGCGCTCGACGAAGGCGCGCGCATCCACTTGCGGCGCGGGATAAGTGAACGACGCGCGCGCGCGGCGCGACCAACCAGCCTTCGACCACGACGAGTCCGACCCGACGATAACCATATGCCCCACGCGCGCCAGCGAGCGCACGCACGCGACAGCCTGATTTTCGTTGCCGTCTAAGACTAGAACTCTCACAGTTCGATCAGCCGATCTCTCATCAATTTTCGACGAGCACCGCTCTCATCAACGTTCGCCACGCCCACCAACGTCCGACGCGCACGCTCACGCGCTCTGCGGCGACGACAACGCTGCTTCCGCGCCGACCGTGCCGCGCATGAAGCTGATCGCGCCTTCGAGCGCGTCCTCGAAGCGGCGCACGACGACCGACCAGTCGTGCCGCGCCGCGAGCGCGGAGGCTTCACGCTCAAGCTCTCGTCGCCTGACCGGATCGCCGAGCAGCGAGTTGATCGCCGCAGCGAACGACGCCGCGTCGTCAGCGAGCAGCACGTCCCTGCCGTCGCTCACGTCGAGACCTTCCGCGCCGACGGTCGTCGAGACGACCGCCTTGCCCACCGCCATCGCCTCGAAGATTTTCAGACGCGTGCCGCCGCCCACCCTGAGCGGCACGACGAAGACGGTCGCCTCCCGCAAGTGCTCGACGACGGACGGCACCGTGCCCGTTACTTCGACGGACGCAGAGGCGAGCCGCCGCACGCGCGCGTGCGGGTCGCGCCCGACGACGCGGAAGCGTGCGCGCGGGAAAGCCTTCAGCACATCATTCCAGACCTCCCGGCAGAACCACTCTACGCCGTCGATGTTCGCCTCCCAGTCCATCGAGCCGAGGAAGACGACGAGCGGCGCGTCCGCATCGCCGCCGCTTGATGGCTCGGTCGCTTGCGCCGTCGCGCGGTACTGCGAGAGGTCAACGCCCGTCGGGACGACGGTGATGCGCGACGGATCGATCATCCCGGACATCAGCGCGCGGTCGTGCTCCGAGACGGCGACGACGTGGTGGAAGCGTCGGACGGTGGCGCGTTCATAGGCAGACATCTTCGCGGCTTCGAGCCGGAAGGCGACGCGGTGCAGCGGGTTGGGCTCGTGCTGCGCCTGCCTCTGCCACAGGGTGGATTCGACGTTGTG
>JAVXVR010000468.1:0-11920 GCA_032230165.1 Acidobacteriota bacterium
CATCTTATCGACTAACACCTCCGCCAGCGAAGACCGCCTAGCATCCGATTCCGGTTTTGCCTCCACGAGCGCTAAGGTTCGCTCAGCATCCGTGTCCCCAGCAAACTTTTTTTTGATGCTCTGATAGATCGCCGCGGTCTTTTCCTCAACACCCTCTCCTACCTTTTTGGCAAAGCTCTTACCTGCCTCTGCCAAATACGGACTCAAAAAGGCTATGGCTCCGGCTGCTACAGTTTCGATAACCATCTGTTCTCCTTTCCGGTATCATGTATTTCACTTCCGAAATTAATCGCATGATAGCACTCAAAGAGAATCTCTGGATTTAATAACTTATTCAACCTAACGCCTTGACAGTGCCTCTTTCATCCGTAATCGATCAAATCAGTTTAAATACTTTGCGCTCAGTACGGGTCGATATGGGCGTCAACTACTTCTGCTGCCCGAGCGGCAGCTCCACGTGAAAACTCGTGCCCTTGCCCGGCGCGGTCTCGACCGAGATCGCGCCGCCGTGCTGTTCGACGATCTTCTTGACGATGGCGAGTCCCAATCCCGTGCCGCGCTTCTTCGTCGTGAAGAAGGGCTCGAAGAGGCGCGCGCGCGTCTCGGCGTCCATCCCCGCGCCCGCGTCCGCGATGGTGACGCGCGCGAATGGCACGCGCGCGCCCGCCCCGCCGCCGTTGCCTGCGGCGCGGACGACTCCGCCTTCGGTGCGCTCGGTCGTGATCGTGATGGGCGAGCGCGCGGCACTCGCGTCCGCCGCGTTGGCGACGAGATTGATGAAGACCTGTTGCAGTTGATCTGCGTCGAGATCGCCCGTGAGCGGCTCTGCCGTGTAGTGTCGCTCGACGGGCGTCTCGCGCTCGCGCAGGCGCTCTTCGACAAGCTCAAGGCTTGAGTCGATCAGTTGGTGCAAATCCACGGGCGCGGTCGCGAGCGGTTTTTCGCGCGAGTATTGCGTCACGTCAACCGTCAGCTTGTTCAAGTGCTCGATGCCGCGCTCGATGAGGTCGATGGTCGTGTGCGCCTCCTCGCCCTGCGTCATGTCGCGCAGCATGGCGACGCCGAGGCGTATGCTGCCCAGAGGGTTTTTGATCTCGTGCGCGACCTGCGCCGCCGCCTGCCCGACCGCCGCGAGCGCGTCCTTGCGCCTCAGCTCGACTTCGTTGCGCGCCGCCTCGGTCACGTCCACGAGCGTGAGAATCTGCCCGTGCCCGCCGTCGATCTCAAGCGGTGACGAATAGACCTCGAAGTGGCGCGGCTCCGTCTCGCCTTCGGGCGTCAAGACCCAACGGTTGCGGTAGGTCGCCTCTTCGACGCGCGTCGAAGTCGCCGCAGAGAACATCTTCAACGCGTCGGGCGGCGCGATCTCTTCGTAGATGGACGAGCCGATCCGCGCGCGCGGGAAGAGCCGGAGGAACGACTGGTTCGCGCTGCGTATGCGGTCGTGTCCGTCTATGGCGGCGACCGCCGAGACCATGCCTTCGAGCATCTGCGAGCTGAAGGCGCGCTCGCGCCGCGACTCTTCGAGGCTGCGGCGCAGTTGGCGGAAGCGTCTCTGCAACTCCCAGATGGTAGCGGCGGCGATGAGCGCGGCGAAGAGCACGGCGAGATAGGTGAGCGTTTTGATCCTGCGCCGCGCCTGATTGTCCAGCTCCACGCGCTCGCGGTCGATCTCGTCCTGCCGCTTGCTGGCGTCGTTGAGCAGTCGCGCCGTCTGTTGTTCGAGCGCGCGGAAGTTGACGAAGCCGTTAATGGAATAGTCTTCCGCATCGTTTGTGCTCGCGATGAACTTGTCTGCGGCTTCGACGAAGGCGCGCCCCTCTGCGGTCTGCGAGAGCGGCGTGTACTCGAAGGCGGCGAGTTGTTTGCGCGCCTCGTCCTGCGCGCCGTCCAGTTTTTTCTGGAAAGGGTTGACGATGCCGCCGCGCGACTCGCGCGTGCCACGGTCGCGCGCCTCGAAGTCGAGCCGTACGAGCGCGTCGCGTAAGCTTAAGAGAGACTGCACGCGCTCGGTCTGCTGCTTCTGCGTGCGCTGCGTCTGGGTGCTCACGTCGCTCAACTCGCCCTCGCTGCGTCGCCCCAGCGCGAAGACCAGCACGACGAGCAGCACGAAGCTGATGACGAGCAGGGGCATCGCCGGGGCGACCGGCTCACGCGCGAGGCGCGAGGCGAGGCGCGCGCCGCCCGTAGCGTTTTGCGCGTCGTGAGCCTCCGCGCTCGACTGCATGCGGCTGTACACGACGCGCCCGCCGTCTTCGCGCTCGTCCGCCTCTCGAGTCTTTTTTTGTTCTTCGACCATCACTAAAAAATCTTCAAGCGACGAACCTCGCGCGCCAAGAGACCGTGCGGGAGCGCGACGGATGCGACCGCGCTCAGGCGCGTCGCGGCGTCGAGACTTGAAGGCGCAGCATGATTTGACGGCTGAGCGCGACGATTGCCGCGCCGCGCGCCTCGGGCGAAGTGATTTGCCTGAGCGTGTTTAGCGCGTCCTCAAACTGCTCCGCGCCGAAGGCTCGCGCGGCGGCTTTCACGCCAAAGCCCGACGTGCCGTGATTGAACTCCTGCGCGGTCAGCCCCGCGAAGCGTTTAACGAGCGGCGCTCTTTCATCTTCGACGCCTGCGGCGGCGGCGCGCGTCTGGTTCGTTATCTTCACCGCCTCGGCGAGCGTTTGCAGCGCGAGCAGGTTGTCGAACTGCGCGTACACAGCGGCGATGCCGAAGGCGACGCGTGCCGCGTCCTCGTCCGTATCGGCGGACTTGAGCGTGGCGCGCGCCTCCTGCAACCATTCGGACGCGCGCGCGTTGTCTTTCGCCGACAGCAGTTTTCGCGCGCCGAAGACGAAGGAGGCTGCGCGCTCCGCAGGCTCGCTGTTCCGCTTGATGAGCGCGGAGGCGCGCTCGAAATTCGCCGCGCCGATCTCCGCGAGCGTCGCGCGGTAGGTCAGCCAATCGGAGACACCCTGTCGCAGTTGATCGTCCTTGATGCTCTGCGCGGTGCTGAAGCCGCGCTCATAGCGCTCTTCGCCCGCCGCAAGCGCCGCTTTGGCAAAGGCGATGTCGCGCGCGAGCGGGTCGGTCTCTTTACGCGCCGCCTCTTCCATCAAATCCAGACGACGCGCCTCGTAATCTTTCAAGCTCTCGCCAGCTTGCAGCGCCGGTCTTTCGGGGCTCGACGGTCGCGGCGCGTTCGAGAACTGCGCGTCCACTTCGAGTTGCTGCGCGCGCTGCCGTAAGCGCGCCGCCTGCTCCGACATCTGCGGTGGCATGTGGCTCAGGAGCATCCCCGTGGCGCTCAGTTGCGCGCGTGCCCCTTCTTGCGCGTTCGCCGTCGGCAGCGGCGAGTTGATGAGCGCGTCGGCGGCGACTCGCACGAACTCTAGCGCGAGCGCGGGATCAAGTTGCGCGGCGGCTTTAATGGTCGCTGCGTTCGCGCTCATGGCGAGCGGGAAGCTGCCGCGATTCTCCGTCGTGTTCGCGCCGACGATGCGACCGGGCGTGTAGAGGTATGAGGCGAGGATGAAAATTTCGTTCGGGTCAGCGAGCCCAGAATTTTTAAGCCGCGCGAGTGCGGCGCGAAAGACCGTCTCCGCGAGACTGAAATCTTTTTCCTGAATCGCGATGAGCACGTTCTGGAAGCCGAACGAGACGCCATCGCGTAAGCTCTCGGTCGCCAGCTCGGCGGCAGCCTGCGGGTTCGTCGCAGCATTCGCCAACGCCATTTGCAGCAGCACGGTGCTGCGCGGCGTGCGGTCGTCGAAGACGCCACGCGGCTGCGAGCCTTGCCCGGCGTCAAGCTCGGCAGCCATCTGCTCAAGCCACTTCGCGGCGAGAGCGCGCTCGCGCGAGCGCGCGACGAGCAGAACCTCTTGCCTCACCTCGGTGCGCGGCGAGACGTTGCGGTAGCGCGCGGCGGAGGTTGCCTCCCCTTTCTCCTCGACACGCCCCGCCGCCTCCCACGCGCGCACCAAATAGACGCGCGCCGCGTCCCCGTCGACATCCCAGGTGAGATCGGCGACTTGCGACTGGGCGCGCGCCGCAGCAGCAGAGTCCTTCCACTGCCGCGCTTCGTCGCCCACGGCGCGCAGAGTCTCGACGACGCGCACGCGCAATTGCTGCTCGAAGGTGTCCATCGCGTTCGGGACGCGCGTGTGCGGCTTCGTCTTCTCCTGCGCGGTCGGCTTGGACGTGGGCGACGACGACTGCCGGGTCGCGGTGGAAGCGCGCGCGCAGAGGCACGCGACGACGAGCGCGGCGCAGAGCGGCAACACATTTCGTTTCATTTCGATGACCTCAGAACCAACTCGTGTCGCCGTCCTTGCGCGGGAGTTGCGACTCCCAGACTTCGCCCTTCGGGGAGACGTAGAAGTTTGTATAGACGACTGTGCGCGGCGTAATTTTCTCAGGGTCGGTCTGATCGTCGAAGGGGAAGGTCATGAAAATTCCGTTATCATAAACGGGCACTTTGAGGCGCGCGTCGTAAACTTTCACGGAGTAGGTAGTCAGCAAATGCGCGCCCTTCGTGCGCAACGCGGCGGGGATTTTTTCTTTGAACGCGATGTTCTCTTGCAGGTGTATGCGCTGTTGCGGCGTCGTGATGTTCTGCTTCGAGATGGAGCCTTCGGCGAGCAGAATTTTTTCGGGGAAGTCCGCGGGCGTCGGATTCCACCCGACCATTTTTGTCGCGCTACCTGAGTTAGCCTCAGCCCTTCGCATCACCTCTTCGCTGGATTTGCGGAATTCCGCCTCCGAGATGAAATAGAGTTTGTACGACCCGTCCCACGTGCTTCGCGGATCACTCGCGCCGGGCAGATCGACGAGCACGAACTTCATCGAGAGCTTGTCGGCGTACAACTCCGGCGCAAGCAGGTTCGGCTCGATGCGCCGGTGCTTCGTAAACATGGGCTTCGGCGCTGGCGTCGTCTCTTGCGTCGTCGTGGGAGTTTGCGGCGACGCACCCGGCGCGAGCGCGCACAGCAGGAGCATAGATAGGAACAGCTTCGGCGAGTGACTGAGAACTATCATCTTGATTCCTCAATGTGCCGCGTGGGGCGTTGTGTGGGAGACGAAAGAGCGCGACGGTGGCGCGGCTTTGCCGCCGGCTATTTTTTCACATCCATCCAGTTTGCGCCAACGCCAACCTCAGCTTCGAGCGGCACGTCCAGCTCGACCGCCGTCTCCATCTCGCGCTTGAGCACGCCCGCGACCCTCTCAGCCTCCGGCTTCGGCGCTTCGATCAACAGCTCGTCGTGCACCTGCATGACCATCTGCGCCTCCAATCCTTCGCGCCGCAGCGCGTCGTCAACTTTCAGCATCGCGATCTTCACAATATCACTCGCCGTACCCTGGATCGGCATGTTAATCGCCTCGCGCTCAGCGCGTGCTCTGATCTGACCGTTGCGGTCGTTGATGGTCGGCAACGGTCGGATGCGACCGTAGATCGATCTCACCAGTCCGTGCTCGCGCGCTTCTTCCGGCACTTTGTCCATGAACTCGCGCACGCCCTTGTAGGTCTTGTAGTAGTCTTCGATGACCTGCTTCGCCTCTTTGCGAGAGATGCCGACGCGCTGCGAGAGCCCGAAGGGCTCGACGGCGTAGGCGATGGCGAAGTTGACGATCTTGGCGAAGCGTCGCTTCTCTTTCAGCTCCGCAGGGGTCTTCGCACCAAAGACGAGCCGCGCCGTCTGCGCGTGAATGTCGTCGCCATGCTTGAACGCTTCGAGCATCTTTTCGTCGCGCGTGATGTGCGCGAGCAGACGAAGTTCTAACTGCGAGTAGTCAGCCGCGACGAAGACGTTTCCCTTCTCCGGCACGAACGCGCGGCGGATTCGGCGACCCAACTCCGTGCGGACGGGAATGTTCTGCAAGTTCGGATCGCTTGAGCTGAGCCGACCCGTCGCCGTCACGGTTTGATTGAGCTGCGAGTGGATACGACCGTCCGCGCCGACGAGCGTGGGGAGCGCATCGGTGTAGGTCGCTTTGAGCTTGTCGAGTTCGCGGTACTCGATGATGAGTCGCGGCAGCTCGTAACTTTGCGCCAGCTCATCGAGCACGGCGCGGTTCGTCGAGACCTGACCCGTTGAAGTCTTGCGCCCCGTGCTGATGTTGAGCGACTCCAAAACTTCGCCGACCTGTTTGGGCGATCCGATCTTGAACTCGCGCCCCGCGACCTTGTAAATCTGCGCGGTCAGCTTCTCCAACTCCGCGCCGAAGAGCTTCGACAACTCGCCGAGCGCGCCGGTATCAACTTTGAGCCCCGCTTTTTCCATTCGGTAGAGCAACGGCGCGAGCGGCAGCTCGATGTCTGTGTAGATCGCTTCGAGACCCTGTTCGAGGATGCGACCATGCAGCACGTCGGCGACCTGCGCGGTGAAGTCGGCGGCTTCCGCCGCGCGCCAGTGCGACTCCAGCCAGCCTGCGGGCGTCTCCTCAGACCAGCCGTCGGCGTTGACGGCGTCGCGCGCGAGGTCTGCCAGATCGTATTTGCTGCGGACGGGATCGAGCAGGTAAGCGGCGAGCAGCGTGTCGTCCGTCAGCCCCTCGATCTCTATGCCGAGCGCGGCGAGCAGGGCGGTTGCGCGCTTGAGATCGTGGACTGACTTCGAGAGCAAGCCATTGCCGATCACGTCGCGCAGCACGGGGACGGCTGCGTCCGCGCCGCCCTCGAAGTTTTCGAGATCAATGAAGACGGACGAATGCGCGCCGGTCGAGATGGCGACGCCCGTCGGTGTCGTCTCGTCGCGTGCGCTGCCCTGTTGACCAGCGCCCGCCGGAGTTGAATCCGCGACGGCGAAAGACCAGTGCTCCGTGTCCCAGAGCTTACGCGCGAGCTTTTCGAGATCGCTCGTCGTGTTGATGCGTCGGTAAAGTCGCTCGGCGTGCGCTCCGCCTTCCGCCTCGCCTGCAGCGTCGGCAAACTCGCGCGTGAGCGTTTGGAATTCCAGCTCGCGGAAAAGTTTGTAGGCGGCGGCGCGGTCGGGCGACTGACAGCGAAGCTTGTCAAGGTCGAGCTTGATATTCACGTCCGTCTTGATCGTCGCCAGCTCTTTCGATTGCAGGATCAAGTCGGCGTTGTCGCGCAGAGACTCGCGGTAGGTCTTGTGCTTGACCTGCTCCCAGTTCTTGAGCGCATTCTCGATTGAGCCGAACTCCTTGACGATCTGCACCGCTCCCTTCGCGCCGATGCCGGGTGCGCCCGGTATGTTATCCACCGAGTCGCCCATCAAGCCCAGCAGATCGACGATCTGTGTGGGCGGCACGCCGAACTTGTTTTCGACCCAAGCCTCGTCGCACCACTCGACGGGCGGCACGGGTTCTTTCCGCTTGACGTTCTGCGAGTTCTGCCTCATGCAGACGACGAGCGGATCGCTGACGAGTTGCGTCATGTCCTTGTCGTTCGAGACGATGACCGCCTGTAAACCCTTTTCCGCCACCTGCACGGCGAGCGCGCCGATCACGTCGTCCGCCTCGAAGCCCGGCACGTTTAAGATCGGGATGTTGAAGACCTCGCAGACGCGTATGATGTAGGGAATCTGCGACGCCAGTTCGTCGGGCATCTCGGCGCGGTTCGCCTTGTAGCCGACGTTCATCTCGTGGCGAAAGGTCGGCACTTCCGACTCGAAGACGGCGGCGATGTAGTGTGGCTGCTCGTCTGCGAGAAGTTTCCGCAGCATGCTGGTGAAGACGAAGACGGCTTGCGTCACCTGCCCGCGACTGTTCGTCAGAGGCTCCATGCGCGCGCCCATCGGCGCGAAGAAGGCGCGGAAGATGTGCGAGAACGAGTCAATGAGAAAGACGCGCTCGGTCGGCTTCTCCGGCTTCGAGGACTTTTTTGGTGGCATGTCGGCTTGATGATAGGAAGGCGTTTTCGGGGTGTCAATTAAGCGCGCGGCTGGACGGAGAGGCTGAGATGTGTTTTGCTACCGGCAAGAGCCTCGTAAACAAGTGCGCCTCGGTCGGAATCACGCCCGGCTTGTCAGCGCACCTCACACTCCGAACACAAGAAAGGCAGAATCGCCATGTCACTTTTAATCGTCAGTGCCGCCTCGGAAGATACCATCGCCGCTCCAGGCAATCGTCAGAACAACTACGTTGTCGTCTCTGTCACCGACAGTGTCGGCAACCCTGTGACGGGACTCGCCGCCAGCAACTTCAAAGTTCAGCCGGTGATCGTCGGACCCGGCGGCGCGCTGGTGAACATCACGGGCGCTTTTCCGGCGGGACTGCCGGGCTTCTACATCGTTGATGTCGTCCCGATCAGAACCGAGACGTGGAAGGCAGGGGTTTACATCTTCGCCGTCGCCGTCGAGAGGGGCGCGGACAAAGGACAGAACCTTGCCTCCGTGCTGATGGATTAGACCCTGAGCGTCGGACAGGCGAGTGAGTCAACGAGCCGGTTTCGCCTGCCTGCGTGCGGCGCAGCGAAACCGGCTTTCCGCGCGCACTCACAAGTCTTCACATGGCACGGATGTGGCACATGAGCCGCAAGTCTAGCGAGTAAGTGTCGCCCGTCCGCCACATGACAGTCATGCGTTGAGCTTCGCCGCGTGGAAAACCCGCCTTCGCGCATCCGGTCGAGGACGGCACAGCCATTGCCATCTACTTTCGACGCTCTTAAGCAATCGGGAATGACTTAGCGAAAGGTCAAGCGCCTCAACTTTGATCAAACAGACAACTCTCGGCAAGTCGGTCGAGACCACAGGGCTCGGCTTGCACACGGGCGTGCAGGTGCGCGTGGGACTTCTGCCCGCGCCGCCCGACACGGGCTACATCTTTTTGCGCACAGACCTCGACGACTTTGAAATCCCCGCCACGGTCGAGCACGTCTCGCATTCGTCTTACGCGACGACGCTCATGCGCAAAGGCGTTACGCTCTCGACGGTCGAGCACCTGCTCGCCGCCTTGCGTGGCGCTGGGATAGATAACGCTTACGTCGAAGTGGATAACCTTGAGCTGCCGATCATGGACGGCTCTTCGGAAGCTTTCGCGGAGATGATCGAGACGGCGCGCACGGTCGAGCAGCCAGCCGCGCGCCGCGCGCTGCGCGTAATGAAGAAAGTCTCGGTCGCGGAGGACAACCGGCGCATGAGCGTCGAGCCGTTCGAGGGCTTTGAGATCGACTGCCTGATTGACTTCCCGCACCCGCTCATCGGCACGCAGCATTTAACTTTCGATGCGCTCGAAGCTGGCGCGTTCGCGCGCGAGATCGCCTCGGCGCGCACCTTCGGCTTCACCGAAGAGATCGAGATGCTGCGCCGCGCCAACCTCATCCGCGGCGGCTCGATTGACAACGCCATCGTCCTGACGCCCGAAGGGATGCTCAACCGTTCGGGCTTGCGCTCGCGCGATGAGTTCGTGCGCCACAAAGTCCTCGACATCGTCGGCGATCTCGCGCTCCTCGGAATGCCGCTTTTGGGTCGCGTCCGCGCCGAGCGCAGCGGTCACCTCTTCCACGCGATGCTGATGACGAAACTGCTGCGCGACGACACGGCTTGGGAGGTCGTCGAGATGCCCGTCGCCGCGACCCTCTCAACCATGCGCTGACTTCCCCTCAATCACGTCCTGACTCTTCACCCGCGCTGGGTCTCTCGCCGCACTACCGTCACAGTCCTCCCGTCCGCCGACCGTTCCCGCGCGCGTCGCCGTCGTCGTTGACGACGCGCCCGCGCTCCGTGTATTTCGGCAGCGACTCGATGAGGTAGTCCGCCGAGAGCCACACGCTCCAACTGTGGTGGTAGAAGGCGACGGGGAACAGAATCGCGACGGCGAGAAGTATGCCGAGGAGCAGATCGAAGTGCGTGGAGGCGAGCGAGAGCCCTACGAAGTAGGTGAGGAGCACGGCGAGTTCCGTCGTGAGCACGTTGGCGACGATGGCTCCGACGAAGAACCCTTCCTCGCGCTTGAAGAGCGCGCGGCACGCCGGACAGTGGTGCTTGATCTGAAAGGGTCGCTCGACGATTGACGAGCACCCGCAGGCGGGGCAAAGAAGTCGCAGACAGCGCGACAACGTCTTGCCGAACTCACGACGATCTCTCTTCAACGGCACACCGGCATCATAACCCTTGCGTGCGCGCCGGTCGAAGCGCGCACTACGCATCATCGTGTCGCGCGACTCGTTCGCCAGAGCAGCCCGCCAGCCCGTCGCGCCCACACTTCAGTCAACGCGCACGAACTCATAGACGACGTGCAGGCGCAGTTCGCTCCCGACGATCTCGTGTCGCACCTCTTTGGCGCGCAGGCGCAAGGTTCCGCCGCTCGAAACTTTTCTGAGCGGCAACTCCGCCGAGACCTGTTCGGCGCGCAAAATCTCTATCGGGTTGACGCGCGCGTCTAACGCGTCCTGGACGAGACCCGTCACGCCGCTCGCGAACATCGAAGGCACTTTGTCGAGATGCACCTCGCGCACTTCGACGCGACCGGCGAGCGCTTGCTTCGCGGGATCGAATGCGAGGTTGAGCGCCGTGTCAGCCCAGCCTTGAAATTTCAGGCAGCCGACGACCGGCGCGCTGTACGAGCCGCGAAAGGCAATCGGAGCCGTGATGCGTCCGTCGCGAAAGTGCACGGCGGTGCGCGTGCCCGCCATCTCTCGCTCCAGCGTGATCGCGCCCGGACAGTCGCCGCCCGAAGCATTGCCTTGCCCGAGCGGGAAGGTCGGCGGCTGCGGCAAAGTGAAGAGGGCTTCTAAGAGCGCGTTGAACATCTGCTCGTTGATTGTGACGACGACCTCGCCCGCCTGTGTCGCCTTCGCCTCGCGCGCGCGATTCGTCTGCGCGGCTAACGGCGCGACCATGAGCACAAGCAAGACACAAGCTCGTAAGAAACTGAGCGATCCTGTGTGCGCTGCGTTTGAAGTTTTGGTTTGCATCTAGGGTAGGGATGAAAAGTTTACGACTGAGGTTGTGCCGAAACTCTCTTAAAGCCCGCTGCGGATGATGTCGTGCAGGCGCAGAAGTCCGACGCAGCGACCTTCCGCGTCCACGACCGGGAGAACTGCAATCTGCGACGGGCGGTTCTCCATCAGTTGGAGCGCGGCGTAGGCGAGCGCGTCCGGCGTGGTGACGATGGGCTGCGGCGTCATGACGGCGTCGCACGCGAGCGCGCCGAGGTCTTCGAGTCGGCTGCGCTCAAGCGCGCGGCGCAGGTCGCCGTCGGTGATGATGCCTTCGAGTCGCCCTGCGTCGTCCACGACGTTGACCGCGCCTAAGCCCCCACGACTGATCGCGCGCACGGCTTCGACGAGCGTCGCGTCGCGCCTGACGATCGGGCTCTGTGCGCCGCCGTGCATAAGGTCGCCGACCTTGAGCATCAACCTTTTGCCCAGTCGCCCCGCCGGGTGATTGAGCGCGAACTCTTCGGGCGTGAGCCGCTTGTGCTGCATCAAGGTCAAGGCGAGCGCGTCGCCGATGGCGAGCGCGACGGTCGTCGAAGTCGTCGGCGCGAGATCGAGCGGGCAGGCTTCTTTGTCAACGCTCGCGTCGAGACACACGTCCGCGCGCGCGGCGAGACTCGACTGGAGATTGCCGACGATGGCGATGATCGGCACTTCGCGGTGCTTGAGGAACGGGAGCATCGCGAGGATTTCGTCCGTCTCGCCGCTGTTGCTCACCACCAAGACCACGTCCGCGCGCGCGACCACACCGAGTCCGCCGTGCAGCGCGTCCGAAGGATGCAGGTAGATGGAGGGCGTGCCCGTGCTCGTCAGCGTCGCCGCGATCTTCTGCGCGACGTTGCCGGATTTTCCGACGCCGACCACAACCACCTTCCCCGCGCACGCCGCCAGCAACTCGATGGCGCGCGCCACGTCGTCGCGCCGCGCGCGCCGCGCCGTCTCGGCAATCGCCTCGGCTTCGAGCGTGAGAAAGCGTGTGAACTGTGCGAACTGACCTTGATCTGTCATTACGGGGTGGGAAGCTGAAGACGGTTC
>JAVXVR010000491.1:0-5682 GCA_032230165.1 Acidobacteriota bacterium
CTGTGAGAGAGGTCTTGTCGCCGAGCACCGCGCCAGCGCCGACCTGTGCGGAGCGTCCAACGTAGCAACTGCGCCCGACGATTGCCGCAGAGACATGCGCGCCCGCGTTAACGCGCGTGTGTACCCAGATGACCGAGTTTTCGACGCGCGCTTTCTCTTCGAGAAAGACGCCCTCGCCAAGCACTGAATTGATCACCTGCGCGCCGGGCTTGATCGCGCAGCCGTCGGCGACGAAAGATCGTTCGTCTATCTCTGCGGCGGTCGCCGCGTCGAAATCGCCACGCCGATCTGTAAGGTGGATGTTGCCGACCGTGCCCGCGAGCAGATCGTGATGCGCTTGCAGGTAGCGCGCGGGCGTGCCGATGTCGAGCCAGTAGGCTTTTTCGGGCACGTGCGCGAAAAACTTTTCGCCGCGCTTGAGCAGATCGGGGAAGAGCTGGTACTCGAACGAATAGTTCTCGCCTTCGGGCACGAGGTCGAGCACGTGGGGTTCGAGGATGTACGTCCCCGCGTTGATGTTATTCGAAGGGGCTTCGCCCGGCGCGGGCTTCTCGATGAAGCGCAGCACACGCCCCTCTTTGTCAGTCTCAACGACACCGAACGACGACGGATCGTCAACAGGCGTGAGCACGACGGTCGCCATCGCGCCGCGCCGCTTGTGTTCGTCAATGACCGTGTTGAGATTGAGATCGGTGAGCACGTCGCCGTTGAAGACGACTGTCGGTTCGTTGATGAACTCAGCAGCGAACTTGTACGCGCCCGCCGTCCCCATCGGCTGCGGCTCGGTCGTGTACTTGAGGTGCACGCCGTATTCCGATCCGTCGCCGAGCAGTTGTTCGATCTTCGAGGGTTGATAAGAGAGCGAGAGCGTGATGTCGGTGATGCCCGCCGCGTGGAGCGTCTCGATCTGGTAGAGGAGGAACGGGCGATTGCAGATCGGGACGATGGGCTTCGGGGTATAGACCGTCAGCGGGCGAAGGCGTGTGCCCTTGCCGCCTGCGAGAATAAGTGCCTGCATAACCTTGCTGAAGTATGACGAAAACGAGCGAGGTTTAAAGAACTTCGCGAGTCTAACACTCGCACCTGTGCCTTGCAATCAACTGCGCTCGCGCGCACGAAAGCTTGCTTGACACCCTTAGACGCGAACGTATAATCAAATCAATATTAACGTAACAGGTGACAGGTGACAGGTGACAAGAGAAAACTTTTCTTTCCTGTCACCCGTCACCTGTCACCTGTCGCGGCTTTTAAGGAGTGAGTCATGTCCGACGCGAGAGAGGCAGTCATCATCAGCGCGGTGCGAACGCCGACGGGAAAATTCTTGGGCGCGTTGAAAAGCTTTTCCGCGACCGATCTGGGCGCGCTGGTCGTCGGCGAGAGCGTGAGGCGCGCGGGTGTTAGACCCGAAGACGTAGACGAAGTGATCATGGGCTGCGTCATTCAAGCGGGCTTGGGGCAGAACCCCGCGCGGCAGGCTGCGCTCAATGGCGGCATCCCGTTTGGCGTCTCTGCCGTGACGGTCAACAAGGTCTGCGGGTCGGGTCTGAAGGCGGTGATGATGGCGTCGCAGGCGGTGAAGCTTGGCGACGCTGAAATAGTCGTCGCGGGCGGCATGGAGTCTATGTCGAACGCGCCGTACTTGATTCCGAAAGCGCGCGAGGGCTACCGGCTCGGCAATGGCTTACTCATCGACTCGATGATTCAGGACGGTCTCTGGTGCGCTTTTGAGAACTACCACATGGGCAACACGGGCGAGGTGGTCGCCCAGCGCTACCACGTCGGGCGCGCCGAGCAGGACGAGTACGCTTTGAACTCGCACCGCAAGGCGGCGGAGGCTGCGAAGGCGGGCAAGTTCAAGGACGAAATCCTCCCCGTTGAGATTCCGCAGAAGAAGGGCGATCCGGTGATCTTCGACACGGACGAGTCCGTGCGCGAAGACACGTCGCTCGAAGCGCTGGGTAAGCTCAAGCCCGCGTTCGTGAAGGACGGGACGGTGACGGCGGGCAACGCGCCGGGCGTCAACGATGGCGCGTCGGCGGTTGTGGTCACATCAATGGAGCGCGCGCGCGAGCTAGGCATAGAGCCGTTGGCGCGCATCGTGGCGCAGGCGACTTCGGGCATTCAGCCGGAGTTGGTCATGATGGCTCCGGTCGAGGCGATCAGAAAGGTTTTGCGAAAGGCTGGATGGACGCTCAGCGAAGTTGATCTCATCGAGCTGAACGAAGCTTTCGCCGTGCAGGCGGTCGCGATCATACGCGAGCTGGAACTCGACCCGGCGAAGGTCAATGTCAACGGCGGCGCGGTCGCGCTCGGACACGCCATCGGTCAGTCGGGCTCGCGGCTGCTGACGACGATGCTCTACGAGATGCGACGCCGCAACGCGCGTCGCGGTCTCGCGGCGCTGTGCCTCGGCGGCGGCAACGCGGTGGCGATGGCGGTCGAGCGTTAAGCGCGCGGCGAGTTGTCGGATGACGCCTGAAGAACACAACAAGACCCTCGGCGTATTGCACCTCGTGTACGGCGGGTTGCAGGCGCTGCTGCTCGTCGTCGCCTCGGTCTTCGCGCTGCCGTTCTTTTACCTCATCTGGAACGAGCCGGGTCGCAGCGCGCCGCCCTTCGCCTTCGTGCTGATGGTGTTCGGCTTGGTCGTGGCGGCATCGCTTCTTTTCTTCACCCCCGCGCTTGTCGCCGCCTACGGGCTGCTGAAGCGCAAGAGCTGGGGGCGGACGGCTGGGATCGTCGCGGCGATCCTCATGGCGCTCAACGTCCCGTTCGGCACGGCGCTGGCGGCTTACGCACTGTGGTTCCTCTTAGGCAAGGGCTCGCAGCTTTACGAGGACGAGTCAGCGCGCTTCGCCCGCTACGCGCTCGGCGACGCGCCGCCGCAACCCGTCTCGGACTGGGTCGAAGCTGATCGCCACGGCGAGCGCGAGCGCGTGTACGCGCCGCCGGCGCAACCGCCGCCGGACTGGCGTTAGCCAATTCCGTTTTGGAGATTCGAGCGTGGAAGAGATCATCGGAGTGGTCGGCGCGGGCACGATGGGTAACGGCATCGCGCAGGTCGCGGCGCGCGCGGGCTTGAGCGTCGTCATGCGCGACGTGAAGGACGAGTTTCTGCAACGCGGGCTCTCGGCAATCGACCGCAGCCTCCAGCGCGACGTGGACAAGGCGCGACTTTCCGAAGAGGGGAAGCGGGAGATTGTTTCGCGCATCCGTGCGACGACCGAGATGAGCGATCTCGCGGGGGCGAGCATCGTCGTCGAAGCTGTGACTGAGAGTTTTGACATCAAGGCGGAAATTTTCCGCGCGCTTGATGAATTGACACAGCCTGCGACGATCCTCGCCTCGAACACTTCGTCGATCTCGATCACGCGACTTGGCGGTGTGACGCGCCGACCCGACAAAGTGATCGGGATGCACTTCATGAACCCCGTGCCCGTGATGAAACTCGTCGAGATCATTCGCGGCATCGCCACCTCGGACGAAACTTTCACGCGAACGCGCGCGCTCAGCGAGCGGCTCGATAAAGTTCCGCTCGAATGCAACGACTCGCCCGGCTTCGTCTCAAACCGCGTGTTGATGCCCTTGATCAACGAGGCGATCTTCGCGCTTCACGAATCGGTCGCGCCGCGCGAGTCGATTGATGGCATCATGAAGCTCGGCATGAACCACCCGATGGGACCGCTCACGCTCGCCGACTTCATCGGCTTGGACGTCTGCCTCGCCATCATGAATGTCCTGCACACTGAGCTGGGCGATCCGAAATACAGACCCTGTCCGCTGCTCAAGCGCTACGTTGACGCGGGCTGGCTCGGTCGCAAAACGGGACGCGGGTTCTACGAATACGATGGAAAAGTCTAGAGTCTGGAGTCTGGAGTCGTGAGTCGAAGGACTTATCACTCCAGACTCCAGACTCCAGACTCCAGACTTGAAATGCGCCACGAGTTTCAAAAAATCCGCTGCCAGCGTTGCCGCGCGGCGAACCCTCTGGGTCAGGAGTTGTGCGACCGCTGCGGGACGCGGCTGATGCTCGTCGTCGAGCCGACTTCGCTGCGCTTTGAAGACGACTCGGCGGCAGAAGCGCCAAACCCCGCGCTTCTTTTGGAGCGCATGACGATCCTCGAAGGCGGGCTCACGCGGTTCGCGGAAAAGCTCGAGCGTGGCTTCGATCTCATGCTCAAGCAGGCGCAGAACATTCACCGCGAGCATTTGCTCGTCGAGTCGCTCATTGCGACGCTCGTGCAAGCGGGCATCGTCAGTCGCGACGATCTGGAAAAACTCTGGCGCGCGACGCTCGACAGGGAAGACGCCGCGAGCCGCGAGCGCGAGCGACGCGAAGCCATACGCCTGCGCATCATTACCGAAGCTCCCGCAAGTGGTAAAGATGCTTACATCAAACTCATCAACGACGGATTCCACCAACTAGGGAGCGGCGATCTCGCGGGCGGAATCCGAACCCTAGAGCGCGCCTCGCCCAGCACCCCGAGGAACTTCGCGCTGCAAGCTTTTCTCGCCGAGCAGTTTTTTCTTGCCGACAAGCCGATGCTCGCGCTGGAATATCTAACGCGAGCGCACAATACGAGACGGCGCGACCCAAGAATCGCGTTACTGTTCGGTCTTACGTTCGCCGATCTCGGGCAGGAAGTCGAAATTGGGCGCGAGCTAATCGTCGAGGCATTGAAGCGCGGCGGTAAGTCTTTCGCGGGGCATTACGCGCTCGGTCGCCTGTCGGCGCTTGAAGGCAACTGGCGAGAGGCGTCCGTCGAGTTTCGCCGCGCGCTCTTGGCTCGCCCCTGCGCCGCGTCGCATTTCATCTTCGCCCTCGCCTCCTTCAAGCTCTCGCGACTGCGCCTCGCCGAGCGGCACGCGCGCAAGTCTCTCGCGCTCGACGAGAACTTCGGCGCAGCGTTCTTCCTGCTGGGACTGATTCACCGGCGCGAGAAGGAACACGCGCGCGCGCGCGAGGCATTCGCACGCGCCGCGATCCTGGTCGGCGACATTCAGACGAAAGGCGACGGACGAAAGCGCGCGAGCCGCGAGACTGAGCAGATTCTTCTGCACGGCTTCTTTGGCTCCGCACAACAGAGCGGGAGACGGCTACTGACGGCGGGCGATCAGAGGCTGGCGCAGTTGATGCGCGAGGACGCTCTCGCCTTCAACGTCACCGCGCGTTGACACTCGCGTCTTGACCGTTATAATCAATCCTTTTGTGCCCGTTGCGCTTTGAGCGGGTGTTCTTATCTGTAGTGAGTACAGGCGATGTTGATCGAGATCGAGCGGCTGACGGAGACGGGCGAAGACTTCGAGCAGGTCTATACGCCGGACGAGCTATCGCTCGAAGATGAATACGCGAGGCTCGCGGGAAATGTCCGCGTCACGGGGCACGCCAGCCGTAAACGCGGCGAGGTTAGCATCGTGGGAAGCATCAGCACTTCGGTCGAACTGCCATGTGATCGTTGCCTCGCGCCGACACTCTTCCCGGTCAACGTCGCTTTCAAAGCCGACCTCGGACTGGCGAATCCGGATGAGGGCTCGACCGAAGGGACTGAGCTGCGCGACTCGGACTTAGACTTTTCGACCTATGAGGGCGACGCCGTGAAGCTCGAAGAGATCGTGCGCGAGCAGATTCTACTATCGCTCCCCGTGCGACAGCTCTGTGGCGCGGACTGCAAAGGCTTATGC
>JAVXVR010000527.1:0-5603 GCA_032230165.1 Acidobacteriota bacterium
ACCCACCTGCCGCGCGCGTCACTCTTACGAAACACACGACACGAAAGATTCAGACGCGAAGGCGCGGTGCTATTTGCTTCGCGGCGCGTATGGGCTACGCACGCCGCTCTCCCAAGTCGGTTTTTAACAGCGTGCGCGCTTCGGAGATCGCCACGGTGCATTTGGGTGCGCGTGCGTGTGCGAAGCAAGTATCGCTGCGGTGCGAGAAAAATTTGCGCGCGCGCGGCGCAAACACCCGCTCGTCGCCTTGCTTTGCGCGCCGTCGCGACGTCATGCGCAAGTGGCACAGCAGTTGTCATAGAGATAAAGAGAAAAGCGCGGTCGGGTGTCAGAGATTGACACCAAAAAAATTTGAAAGAGTAAGGAGTGGGAATATGGGATTCATCTTTGCGATCATCACGGCGGTCGTCATCGCCACATCGGCAGGCGGCGCTAATACCTTCAGCGACGGCACACAAGTAAACCCGCCTATAGAGATAGGCACGGCTGATCAGGGTGACAACACGCAGTGTCTCGCCCCGTGCACTTACGACGCGGCGACGGACACTTACAACTGTCCCTGCTAACGGCTTCGACGCAGTGTGCGCGCCGCGTCCTTCGACTGCTGATTCTTAGTCAATTCGGATTTGCGCCAGAGGGGGGAAAACATCGGGCGCAAACGTCGGTCGCCCCGGCGATTCTTTTGAGGAGGAGGATCGCCGGGCGACCGCATGGAGAGAACGATGAAGTAGGAACGAGAAACGATGAAGTAAGAGCATCATGTCTTAACTTCATCGTTCATCATTCCTACTTCAACGCTTCCTTATCCTTGTCTTTCGACGATGATGGCGATGCCTTGACCGCCGCCGATGCATGCGGTCGAGAGACAGTAGCGACCGCCGCGACGTCGCAGCTCCAACAGGGAAGTGAGCACAAGGCGCGTGCCCGACGCGCCGAGCGGGTGACCGAGCGCGATGGCTCCGCCGTTGACGTTTGTGCGCGCGCGATCCAATCCGAGTTCCTTCTCGACCGCGAGGTATTGACCCGCGAACGCCTCGTTGACTTCGATCAAGTCAATCTCTTCGAGCTTGAGTCCAGCCTTCTCCAGAGCCTTGCGCGTGGCGGGCACGGGTCCGATGCCCATCACGTCGGGTTCGACGCCCGCGTAAGCCCATGAGACGATCCGACCCAGTGGCTCGACACCTTTCTCCTTGACGAACTCCGCGCCCGCGATGACGAGCGCCGCCGCACCATCAACGATCCCGGAAGCGTTCCCGGCGGTGACGAAGCCGTCCTTGCTAAACGCCGTCGGGAGTCGTGCGAGGACTTCGAGCGTCGTGTCGGGGCGGAGGTGATCGTCCGTGTCAACGACACGCACGCCTTTGCGCGTCTTCACCTCGACGGGGACGATCTCTTCGGCGAAGATTCCCTGTCCTTGCGCGCGCTTCGCCTCAGTTTGCGAGCGCAGCGCGTAACGGTCTTGCTCCTCGCGCGAGATTTCGTAACGGCGCGCGAGGTTCTCCGCCGTGCCCGCCATCGTCGTATTGCAGTAGGTGTCGAGAAGCGCGACCATCAAACTATCTTCGAGCTTGCCTTGTCCTAAAGCGAACCCGCTGCGCGCGCCATAGATGACGTGCGGAGCCATCGACATGGATTCCATGCCGCCGACCAAGGCGGTGCGCGCCTCATCGAGCATGATCATGTGCGCGCCCGAAATGATCGACTGGATGCCGCTCCCGCACAGGCGGTTGACGGTGAGCGCGGGGCGATCCGCCGGCACGCCCGCTTTCAAAGCGACGTGGCGCGCGCCGTAGATGGCGTCGCCGGAGGTTTGCAAGGCGTTGCCGATGATCGTGTGATCGATCTCTTCCGGCGCAACCTTCGTCGCTTCCAAAGCGCCGCGGGCGGCTGCCGCGCCCAGATCAATCGCCTTCACGTCCTTCAAAGCGCCGACGTACTCGGTCATGGGCGTGCGTTTGCCGCCCAGGATGAACACTTCGCGTGACATTAAAATTCTTTCGACCTCACAGATGAAAATTTGCCGACAAAGGGAACAGACAAAATTAACAGACGCACCATGAAGCGTCAATTTAAGCGAAAGGAGCGGCGCGGCTGGGTTGTTTTCATCGCGCCGCGGCTGTATGATCCGGCACGTCGCCAAGCCGCAACAGCCTCCGTCCCGGCGCGGGTGGCGACGATCAAACAAGCCGCGCTATATCGGTTGCGGCGTGTCGTGCGCATGGGCGTGCGTCAAGGAAGCTGCAACCGCTTCGCAGAGTTTTATTCCGGAGTAAAACCTCAATCCATGAGAATCATTCCTCGTACGTTGTGCGCCTTGACGCTCGTCTGGTGCTGCGCTGCTGCCGCGCCTGCGCAGCAGGCGACTGAGAAGAATCTGGGCGAGAGCCGGAGCAACGGTCTCAAGATGCTCAAGATCGTCAAGGACGAGATTAAGAAGAACTACTACGATCCGAGTTTCCACGGCATGGACTTGGACGCGCGCTTCGGCGAAGCCGAGGAGAAGATCAAACAGGCAACGACGGGCGGGCAGGTGCTCGGCGTGATCGCACAGGCGGTCGTCGATCTCAACGACTCGCACACCTTTTTCGTCCCGCCGCTGCGCGAGGCGGTTGCCGTCTATGGTTGGCGGATGCAGATGATCGGCGACGCCTGCTACATCACCGCCGTCATGCCGGGCAGCGACGCCGAGGAGAAGGGGCTCAAGGCTGGCGACCGCGTGCTCGCGCTCGACGGGAGTGAGCCGACGCGCGACACGATGTGGAAGATACAGTACTACTACTACGCGCTACGCCCGAAGGCGCGCGTCCAAGTCGCCCTGCGGACGCCCGACGGGCGGGAGCGCGAGGTCGAGGTGCTGACCAAAGTCCAGAGGCGGCATCTCATGCAGTTCTTCGGTTGGGTCGTCGACGTCGATCCGGTCAGCCCGGACGTGGACGACGACACGGGGCGGGGCGTGCACTATGAGGAGTTCGGTGAAGACTTGATCGTCTGCCGCCTCGCCTCCTTCAACGTGACGGAAGAGGCGGTGGATAAGATGATGAAGAAGATCGCCGGGCACAAGGCGCTCGTGCTCGACCTGCGCCGCAACCCCGGCGGTCGCGTGGACGCGCTCGAACGATTCATCGGCTACTTCTTCGACCGCGAGGTGAAGGTCGCCGATCTCAAGCGGCGCAAGGGCAATAAGGAAGTTAAGGTCAAGCCGCGCAAGTCGAACAACTTCGCGGGCAAGCTGGTCGTGCTCGTTGATAGCCAGTCCGGCTCGGCGTCGGAAGTCTTCGCGCGGCTCGTACAGCTTGAGAAGCGCGGCACGGTCGTCGGCGACCGCAGCTCCGGCAGCGTCATGCAGAGCCTCAGCTATCATTACCAACTCGGCACTGAGGACAAGCCGATCCTCTATGGTCTGCGTCTCACAGACGCCGACATCATCATGACCGACGGCAAGAGCCTTGAGCACGTGGGTGTCGCGCCCGACGAGTTGATGCTGCCGACGGCGCAAGACCTGCGCAACCGCCGCGACCCTGTGCTCGCGCACGCCGCCGCGCTCGCCGGGGTGAAGCTCACGCCGGAGCAGGCGGGCGATCTGTTCGTCCTCAAGGACGGGCTGACAGATCACTGAGGCGTCTAACCGTTGAAGCGATGCACGGCGCGGTAGCGGTGGAGGAGTTCTTCGAGGAAGCCTTCGTAGGTGAAGGCGTCGCGGTCGAAGTCGGGACGAAGCTTGTAGAGGATCGGCGTCGCCACGCGCCAAGCCATCCACTGGCGCACGCCGTGGCTCAAGTCCCAGCGTCGGCGCAGGAATGTTTCGACGACCTCGATCTCGCGCTCGCTCATCTGCGCGGCGTCGCCCGTAAACTGAACGGGCTTGAAGGCGCGTCGCATCGCCACGTCGGTCGTCGCGGCGGCAGTGAAGACGGCGTCGAAGGTCGGGGCTTCCGCCTCGCGCTCGCGCACGACGACCGTGGCTGCGACGAAATCGCCAATGCGCTGATCGCGACTACTCAAGAAAACCGAGAGCAGACCGACCGAGTAGAAAGGGAACGGCTGCATGTCGAAGATACGCACGAGGTTTCGCGCCGCTGCCTCCCAGAACGTGACGGGTCGCCCGTCCTCGCGTATGACGCGCAGACGCAGCAGACGCTTGCCCGGCGTCTGCCCGTGCCACAGCCACTCGAAGATGGCGAAGTAGCCCGACCAGATGAGGAAGACCGCGATGATGAGCGCGGCAATCGCCCACTTCGGCGCTTCCGACAGGCTGTCCCTGAAGCGCGACAACAGCCCCGCCCACTGCAAAGCGACGACGACTAATAGGATCAGGATGACCTGCACGAAGTGATCGAACGCGCACGCGAGAAAACGATTCCCAATCGACGCCAACGCGAAGTGCAGCGGCACGCGCTCCGGCGTCTCGATGATCAAGACTTCTTCGTTGGCGATGGCGGCGGACATATGAAAAGCGGTGACGGGTGACAGGTGACGGGTGACAGGTAAAACCGTCTTCTTTTTCTTACCTGTCACCTGTCACGGTTGACCTGTGACGCGCGCGGCTTCGCGCGGCATCAGTCTTGTCGCAGCGTGAGCGCGCCGAGTTGTTGGTGCATCGCCATGAAGTCGAAGTTGTTCCAAGCCTCGACGATCTTGCCGTCTCTGATACGCACGATACAGATGCCCGTGAACTCGGTCGGCAGTTGCGTCGCGGCGTAACCGAGCGTGTCGCCACGGTGAAGCCCGCGCACCGTGCAGCGCGCCGCGACACGGTCGCCCTCCGAGATGGTGTCTTCGACGACGACCTCAACGTCGGGGAAGGCTTCGCGGAACGTGTGGAAGAAAGGCTTGAAGTCAGCCGCCCCGCGCAGTGGCTCGCCGTCCGCGCCCGTGAGCCCGTGCGCCACGCCGTCCGCCGCGAACATCTCGTCAATCGCCTCCTCGCGCCCCTTGTTCCACACCTCCTCGAACCAGCGGCGGATAAACTTCCCGTTATCTTCAGACATCGCAGACTCTCCTTATCGTGAGGAAGATCGGCTCGCCACAACACTCAAGGTAAATCGGACTTCGCGGCGCAGCCTTTGAGATACCACTTGCCCGCTCGACACCCAGACCGGATAGCAAACACAAGAATTGCTATGCCGAGCATAAAGTAGATAAACGTCCACCATTCGGGAGCCGTCGCACACATAGCTAACACTCCCGTGTAAGCTCCCAGCAACTCCCACAGCAATAATGTGACGAAGGCGACGGCTGTCGCCGCCATGACTCCTATGAGAACCGCAAATATCTTTTCAGCGACGGAGTTCATCTCTCCCTCGGAGTGTACTGACACGCGTGCGCACTCACGCACCGCGCACGCGTAGGAAGCGGCGCTTGCCGACCTTAAGAACAATAGTCATATTTGGCTTTAACGGCTGTATGAGATTGACGGCTGTGACAAGCTGCCCATCTATTGAGACGCCGCCTTGTTCAATAAGTCGTCGCGCTTCAGCCTTTGAAGTTGCTAATCCAGTTTGCACAAGTAATAACCGCAAATCCCAGTTAGTTGCAGCTACTGTGCGCTCATCCATCTCACTGGGAATTTCTTTAAGCCTGAACTTGAGTGTGAAGTCTTCCTC
>JAVXVR010000554.1:0-7334 GCA_032230165.1 Acidobacteriota bacterium
GAATCTTTCGTGTTGTGTGTTTCGTAAGAGTGACGTGCGCGGCAGGTGGGTTTGCGCGCGAGGATTTGCGAGGGACTCGGGCGCGCGGCGCGTGGCGCGCGGAATTTATTCTTGCCAGCGTCGGTCTTTATGTAGTATTTAACTCCGCCGAAAGCGCGCGTTCACCCTCGCGTAAACTCGCAGGATTATGTTATAAGTCTGCTTTACCCGCAGGCTGTCTTTCAGAGACCGCCACACGAGGTAAACCACACACTTCCTGGGGACGCGGCGGTCGCAGGAAGTCTCCGGTCTCCAGTCAGTCACAAACCAGTAATTAGAAAAGGAAGAACTATGCCAAGATCAATCCTCCAGCGCTCAGCCTCCGCGCTGATGCTCCTGCTGCTCTGCTTCGCGTTCGGTGTGACGCGGTCGGCGGCGCAGTCGACGACCGACGGCGCTATCGGCGGCGTCATCAAAGACCCGAAGGGCGCAGTCGTGCAGGGCGCGACCGTCACGGTCAAGAACGAAGAGACGAACAAGGAGGGCACGGCGACTTCGGACGACGAAGGTCGTTTCCGCGTCGTGCAACTCCCGCCCGGCAACTACGCGGTGACCATCGCTTCGTCGGGCTTCGGCAACTTCACGCAGAACAAGGTCGTCGTCGAGGTCGGGCGCATCACGTCGCTCGATATCGCCCTCAGCATCGGCGGCACGCAGGAGAGCGTCGAGGTGACGAGCGAAGCGCCCGTCATCAACACGTCGCAGCAGGATTTTTCGACCAATATCAACCAGACCTCGATCAACAATCTGCCAACCAACGGTCGGCGCTGGTCGAACTTCGCGATCTTGACCCCCGGCGCCGTGCCCGAACCCTTCGGCTTGATCAGCTTCCGCGGCGTCTCCGGTCTGCTGAATAACAACACGATTGACGGCGGCGACAACAATCAGGCGTTCTTCTCCGAGGAGCGCGGTCGTACCCGCCTCAGCTACTCGATCAGCCAGGACGCGGTACGCGAGTTCCAAGTCAACACCTCGAACTACTCCGCCGAGTACGGACGCGCGGCGGGTGCCGTCACTAACGCTGTCACCAAGAGCGGCACCAACGAGTTTCACGGCAACGCCTTCTTCTACGTGCGCGACGCCCGCTATAACGCACGCAACCCGCAGCTCACCATCAAGCCGGCGGATAACCGCAAGCAGTTCGGGGGCACCATCGGCGGACCCATCATGAAAGACCGCCTCTTCTTCTTCTTCAGCTACGACCAGCAGAAGCGTAACTTCCCCGGCATTTCGACCTTTAGCTCCAACACTTTCAGCTCAACCAATTTCAACAGCACGACCCTTCTCGCACGCGGGCTAACGCAGGCGCAGATCGATCAGACGACGACCTTCCTCAACAGCCTCACGGGGGAGTTCGCCCGCACCGGCGATCAGACGCTCTTTCTGCCGAAGGTTGACTGGCACATCAACGATAGCAACTCTCTAGCCGTCACCTATAACCGCCTGCGATGGAAGTCGCCCAACGGTGTGCAGACTACCTCCAGCCTGACCCGCGCACGCTCCGCCATTGGCGACGATCTCGTGGACGTTAACTGGATCACGCTTCGCCTGGTCTCGACGATCTCACCAACCGTCCTCAACGAAGGGCGATTCCAATACGGGCGTGACTGGGAGCGCCAGCAATACTCCGGGGCACTCCCCGGCGAGCCGACGACCGCCCCGCCCGGCGGTGTGCCGCCGTCAATCGGACTCCCCGGCTTTACCTTCGGCAAGCCGAACTTCCTCGACCGCCGCTCCTACCCCGACGAGAAGCGGTGGCAATATGCCGACACGGTGACGGTCTCGCACTCCAACCACACCTTTAAGCTTGGTGCCGACATCAACCATGTCTCAGACCTCAAGGATAATCTGTTCCTAGAGTCCGGCTCTTACGTCTATTCGACCACCAGCGACTTCTATGTTGACTATGTCAACTCTCTCACGAGCAACGCGCTTCGCAACCTGAGCGCCACGACCCCGACGACGAACCCGCTGGGTCGCTGCGCTAACTCGACGCGCCGCGCGGGGCAGTGCTACAACGGCACCTATCAACAGCAGTTCGGTCCGCCCAAGTTCCTGTTTAAGACCAACGACTGGAACTTCTTCGTCCAGGACGACTGGCGCGTGACGCCGCGCGTGACCGTCAACCTCGGGATGCGGTACGAATACCAGCAACTCCCTAAGCCCCAGATTCCTAACGCGGCATTCGATGCCGACCCGCAGTTCACTGCCAAGTCGAGCGTCTTCCCGGCTGACAAGAACAACTGGGGTCCACGCTTCGGATTTGCCTACAACATCACTGGCAACTCCAAGACTGTCATCCGCGGCGGCTACGGCATCTACTACGGTCGCATCCAGAACTCGGTGATCTCCGACGCGATTACGAACACGGGCATCGCTGCCGGGCAGATTCGGCTCGACTTGACCACCCCCATTTTCCCGCAGGCATTCAACTCGGCGGCGGATGCCAGCGGCGGCACGTCCCCGATCCCCAGCATCGTCGCCTTCGCGACGAACATGGCTAACCCGCAAATTCACCAAGCCGACCTGATCCTCGAGCACGAGATCGCGCGCAACACTGTCGTGTCTGCCTCTTACATCATGAGCGCCGGGCGTCATCTCCCGACCTTCGTTGATGTGAACCTGGCTTTCCCGACCGCCATTACGACGTTACCCTTCTCTGGCGGTCCCCTCGATGGCCAGACCCTCAGCGTGCCGCGTTTCACCGCCCGCCTTAACAATGCGTTTAACGCGATCGTCGAGGCGCGCAGCTCGATCAAGTCCGACTACAACGCCTTGGTCTTACAACTCCAACGCCGCTACACGGATGGCTTGCAGTTCCAGACTAATTACACGTGGTCGAAGGCGAGCGACAACGGGCAGGCGACGGGAACGTTTGCAGGTGCGAACGCTCCGCTCAATCCTTACGACTACAGCGTGGAAAGTGGACCGTCGAACTTTGACATCCGCCATCGCTTCGTGGCGAGCGCCGTCTGGACGCCTGACTTCTTCGGCAAGGAGGAGAAGGTCGGGCGTGCCATCTTCAACGGCTTTAACATCGCCCCCGTCTTCGTCATCCAATCGGGCTTGCCCTACTCAATGGGCGTCTCCGGCACCCCCACCGGGGCGGGCTTCCCGACCATCGTCCGGGGCGGGAGCGGACTGACGGGATCATCATCCGGTGGTCGCGTCACCTTCGTCGGGCGGAACGCCCTCCGCTATCCCAAATTCTGGAACGCCGACCTGCGCATCTCGCGCCGCTTCCACATCAAGGAAGCGATGAGCATCGAGGCAATCGCGGAGGGATTCAACATCTTCAACCGCACGCAGGTGCTCGGTAATCTGGACACGAACGCCTATACCATCAACAACACGACGAACCAGCTCGTGTTCCAACCCACGTTCAAGAGCATTCAGCCGCCCATCAGTGAAACACTCTACAAGGCGCGGCAGATGCAGTTCGCCTTGCGCTTCGAGTTCTAAGCGGAACTCGGACTCACGAACTTCCGGGCGCGTCTCCCCTCGCGAGACGCGCCCGCTTTTTTTTTGACGCGCCCGATTACTAAGACGCCGCCGCGCTCACACTCAGCGCGGCGGCATCCCCGTTTTAACGCCGACGCGACTTGTCCGAAGACCAAGCAAGCGCGGCGCGCGGAATGTACGAAAACGCGCGCGATTAGTGCGAGCCGGGCTACCGAAAACTCCGCCGCCGCCGGGGCGCATTCATCTCTCTACTAAAGACTTCCACGCCGCCTGCGCGACCGACGCAACGCTGGCACGGTCGTTGCGAACATCACCATGAACGGACTTGCGAGCCAACAGCGCTGCTTTTCCGATCTACTCGTACGGGGAGGACTTAAACGATGGGCTTACCAAACAAGGACGAAGTGAAAGGCAAATTGGATCAGGCTTCCGGCGCGATCAAGGACAAGGTCGGCGAAGCGACCGGCGACCGCGATCTGGAGGAGAGGGGCGAGGCGCAACGCGCCGGAGGCAACCTCCGGGAGGGCTTCGGCACCGCCCGCCGCAAAGTCGGCGACGCGATCAAAGATGTCGGCGACGACATCGCGCGCTGACGACGGCTAATCTGAATGCAACTCAAACGAAGAAGGGGTCGGCGACTATTCAAGTCGCCGACCCCTTCTCGCACTCACACGTCGGGCGTCTGAAAACCGAAAACCCAAAACTGTTCTGCCTACTCCTGCCTCACGTGCTCTGCGCCGAGGTCTGCTAGCAGGCGTTCGAGCACGTCGGCGTCCTCGTCAGACTTCGCCTCCACCCCGATCAAGATTCCGCCACCCTGTAACCCCACGTCGTAGACGCGCGCGCGGTGTTCCGGGATGCCGACGCCGACGAGCGCGCCGACGAGTCCGCCCACCGCGCCGCCCGCGCCCGCGCCCGCCAGCGCCGCCGCTAGTGGTCCGGCGATGATGAGCCCCAGACCGGGCAGCGCGATGTTCGTGCCGACCGCGGCGATTGCCGCCACGATCGCGCCGAGCGTGCCGCCGACCGCGCCGCCAATGCCTGCGCCGTCCGCCGCGTGCGTGCCCGTCTCGATGGCGAACTCCTTGCTGCGCGTCGCGTCGGACATCAGCACGCTGATCTCCTCGCGCGTGTAGCCGCGTTTGATGAGCGCATCGACGGCAGCCTCCGCCGCCGCGCGCGTCTTGAAAAGTCCCGTCACGAGTTTTGCCATTGCTCTCGCCCCCTGAAATAATTTTCCTCACTCTACGCCCCGTGCCTCTGCGTGAGCAACTCCGCGCCGTGCGCAACCGAACCTGCGCGAGACACGCCGCCGAAACTTGTTGTAAGGTAGTGGCACTTGGAGGCAAGGGAGTATTCATGAGCCAGGCGGTCATCTTCGACATCGACGGCACGCTCGTCGATTCGGTCGATCTGCACGCGCGAGCGTGGCAGGAGGCGTTTCGCAAGTTCGGACGCGAGGTTGAGTTTGAACGAGTGCGCCATCAGATCGGCAAGGGCGGCGATCAACTGCTGCCCGTCTTCTTTTCAAAAGAGGAGCTGGAAAAATTCGGCAAGGAGATGGAAGAGTATCGCGGCGATCTCTTCAAACGTGCATACATGCCGCACGTTAAACCCTTCCCGCAGGTCAGAGAGTTGTTCGAGCGCATACGCCGCGATGGCAAGCGCATCGCCCTCGCCTCGTCTGCGAAAGAGGACGAGCTTAAAATTTACAAAGACCTCGCCAACATCACAGACCTCGTCGAAGAGGAGGCGTCGAAGGACGACGCGGCAAAGTCGAAACCGCATCCAGACATCTTCGCCGCCGCGCTCGCACGGCTCGGCGACGTTAAAGCTTCGGACGCCGTCGTCATCGGCGACACGCCCTACGACGCTGAAGCCGCGCGCAAGATCAATCTGAAAACCGTCGGTGTCCTCTGCGGCGGCTTCCCCGAAGCGGAGCTGCGCGCCGCCGGGTGCGTCGCCATCTTCCGCGACCCGGCAGACATCCTCGCGCGCTACGAGCAGACGCCGCTCTCGCGCTCGTGGGCGGCGTCCGCGGGCGAGTAAAACGCCTTACCCTGCGCCGATCAAAAATATGAAACGCTTAGCCCTCCTACTCGCGACAGCGATCCTGATCATTCAATCAGCCAACGCGACGGCACAAACAGTCAACGCCGTGCGCGAGTACCGCCGCGCGAACGAGCACCGCATCTTCGCGGAGTTCGTTCAACTACTTGCTCTCCCGAACGTCGCCTCCGACCGCGAGAACATACGCCGCAACGCCGCGCGCATCGTCGAGATGATGACGGCGCGTGGTCTCTCGCCCCGCCTGCTCGAAGCCCCGGACGCGAACGTCCCGCCCGCCGTCTTCGGCGAGTGGAAAACGCCCGGCGCGACGCGCACCATCGTCTTCTACGCGCACTATGACGGGCAGCCCACAGACCCCACCAAGTGGACGGGCACGCGACCGTGGGAGCCAACCCTGCGCGACGCGCCGTTCGAGACGGGCGGGAAAATTTTGCCGATGCCTGCGGGCAGAGATGCGCTCAACCCCGAATGGCGTCTCTACGCGCGCTCGTCTTCGGACGACAAGGCGGGCGTCATGTCGATCCTCACGGCGTTCGACGCGCTTCATGCGAGTGGCATCGCGCCAACTGTCAACCTCAAATTTTTCTTCGAGGGCGAAGAGGAAGCGGGCTCGCCGCACATCGTCGAGATCATGTCGCGCTACAAAGAACTGCTCGCGGCGGACGCATGGATCATCTGCGACGGACCCGTCCATCAATCGGGACGCAAGCAGGTCGTCTTCGGCGTGCGCGGCGACACGAACGTGGACGTGACCGTCTATGGCGCAAAGCGACCGCTCCATAGTGGTCACTACGGCAACTGGGCTCCGAACCCCGCGATGCTGCTCGTCAAACTTTTATCTTCGATGAAAGACGACGCGGGGCGCGTGTTGATTCAAGGTTGGTATGACGACGTTGAATCGCTCGGCGAGCCGGAACGCCGCGCCATCGCGGAAGCACCTGCCTACGACGAACAACTCAAAAAAGAACTCGGCATCGCGCGCGCGGAAGGCGGCGGCAAGAGTCTGCTCGAACTCATCAACCAACCCTCGCTCAACATCAACGGCATCGCGAGCGCAGAAGTCGGCGCGCTCTCGCGCAACGTCATCCCGACGACCGCCACCGCCGCGCTCGACCTGCGCCTCGTGCGAGGCAACGACTACCGCCGCCAAGTTGAACGACTGATCAATCACATACGCCGACAGGGCTTCTACGTCGTCACGCGCGACCCGACCGATGCGGAGCGCGCGTCGCACCCGCTCATCGCGAAAGTCACCAACCGACCGGGCGGCTACAACGCCGAGCGCACGCCGATGGACTTGCCCGTCTCGCTGAGCGTCGTCGAAGCCGTGCAGACGACTTCCCCTGAGCCAATCGTCCGTATGCCCACGCTCGGAGGGAGCCTTCCGCTCTCGCTCATCCGCGAGACGTTGAATGTGCCGACGATCACCGTCCCCGTCGCCAACTACGACAACAACCAGCACGCCGAGAACGAAAACATCCGCCTGCAAAACCTCTGGGACGGCATCGAGACCTACGCCGCGCTGATGACGATGCGACCGCCCGCGCAATGATTCGCGACTGAAGACGACGGCGACGAAGCGATGTGAGGATTCTCCAACTCAATTCGGCGAGCACCTTCGGCGGCGGCGAACGCCACTTCGCTGATCTCTCGAACGCACTCGCCGCGCGCGGTCATGAAGTTTATGCCGCGCTGCGCCCCGCTTCACCTGTGCGCGAACGGCTCACGCTGCCCGACTCAAACATCTTCACGCTCCCGCTTCG
>JAVXVR010000573.1:0-4733 GCA_032230165.1 Acidobacteriota bacterium
ATGATATAGTCGCTTTGCCAACTCCTCCGTTCGCTCGCAAGGTCTATCTTCATGCCTGCAAACAGACGCACCCGCCACACCAGCCGACTCTTAATTCTCTCGCTCTACGCCGCGACCTGCGTCGCGCAGCAACAGCCGAAGCCCGCCGAGACGGACGAGGTGTTGCGCGTGACGACCGAGCTGGTGCAGACGGACGTTTCGGTCTTCGATAAGAGCGGCAAGTTCGTTGATAACCTCAAACGCGATCAGTTCGAGTTGAAGGTTGACGGAAGATTACAGCCGATCTCCTTCTTCGAGCGCATAGTGTCGGGCAGCTTCAACGAGGACGCACAGCTCGCCGCCGCGCGCGGCACGTCGCGTGGCTCCGCGAGCAAGGACGCCGACGCCACAGCAGCCGTCCCGCTCGACCGCGGTCGCGCTCTTGTCTTCTTCCTCGACGATTTCCACCTCTCGCTCGCGAGCCTCGTGCACACCAAGGAGCTGCTCTTGCGCTTCATCGACACGCAGCTCCGGCAGAACGATCAGATGGCGCTCGCCACCACGTCGAACCAGCTCGGCTTTCTCTCGCAGTTGACCGACGACAAGACGATGCTGCGCGCAGCGGTCGCGCGCCTGAGCCCCCGCGAGCAGAACGAGCGTGTGGACTCCGAGCGCCCGCAGATGAACATCACGCAGGCGATTGCCATCGAGCAGGGAAATTCGGGCGTCACCGATTACTTCATCGATCAGACGCTCAAAGAGAATCCCGTCTTCGGCAACCCGACTTCCGAGTCGGCGAGGTCTGAGGCTCACCGCTACATCATCCGGCGCGCGAACCAGCTCATCGACACGCACTCTTCTGTCGTCATACGCACGCTCGACAGTCTGCGCGCAGTGATGCGGACGTTCGGCGAGTACCCCGGTCGCAAGCTCGTCTATTTTTTCTCGGATGGCTTCGCCATGGAGATCGGCAGATCGAGCACCTACGACCGCGTGCATCTCGTGACCGATGCGGCGGTGCGCGCCGGGGCTGTTGTTTACACCGTGGACGCGCGCGGCTTGAGCGCGCAGCTTGGCGATCTGCCGAGCGCGAGCGACAACTCCTCGCCCGATGCGACGGGTCGGCTCGCGGGCGCGGGGCTCAGCATGGCGACCACCATGCAAGAGCCGCTTAGAACCATCGCGGGCGAGACGGGCGGGCGCGCGATTCTCAACACCGACTCCATCGCCCTCGGCGTCGAGAAGGCGCTCAAGGACACCTCCGTCTATTACCTGCTCGCGTGGAAGCCGGAGCGCGAGGAGAATCGCGGCGGCAAGTTCCGCCGCATCGAGGTCGGCGTCAAAGACCACCCCGATCTGACCGTGCTCGTGCAGAAAGGCTTCTACACTTCGCCGCCAGACGATCTGGCAAAGCGCGATGAGGTGAAGGCTGACGACGCGAATGGCGCGCACGCGGCGAACGGAGCGAACGCCGCCGTAACTGAACAGGCACGCTCCAAAGAGTTGTTTGCGGCGCTGCGCTCGACCTTCCCCCGCGTCGGTCTCCCCACCGCGCTCACGCTCAACTACGTCAAGACGAAGGATGCGAACCTTGTCTTGACGGCTTCCATTCAAGTCGAGATCGATGCGAGCAAGCCTTCCACTGGCAGCGCGCTGCCCACGGATCGCGCCGAGATCGTGGGCGCGATCTACAGCGATCAGGGAAAGGTCATACAGACCTTCCAGCGCGGCGTGAACATCACGCCGAAGGACGCGAACGTCGTCATCCCCATCACGCACCGCGTCTTTTTCCCTTTCCAGATGCCGGTCGCGCCGGGTCTCTATCAGGTGCGTGTCGCCAGCCGCGATCCGAAGAACCGCCGGACGGGGAGCGCAACGCAGTGGATCGAAGTGCCGGATGTGAACAAGGGCGGCTTCGCTTTGAGCAGCGTCTTTCTCGGCATCCGCCCGGCGGTCGTGACCGCCGAAGACGCGCAGGCTGATGCGGCGGGTCCGCAAGTGCTCGTCGTCCCCGACCGACGCTTCGCGCACAACACGCCCGCGCGTTTCCTCGTCTATCTCTATAACGCCGCCGTCGCCGCCGATGCTAAGCCAGACATCGCCGTGCAGGTGCAGGTCTTTCGCGACGACCAGCCCGTCATCACCACGCCGCTTCGCAAGGTGGACACAGAGGGCTTCACGGAGTTCTCGCGCCTGCCTTATGCGGCGGAGGTCTCGATGAACGGCATCCCCCCAGGTCAGTACGTGCTGCGCGTCACAGCCATAGACCGTGTGGCTAAGTCGAGCGCGTCGCAGAGCGTGAAGTTCACCATCGTGTGAAGAGCTGGCAGAAGCTTCCCAGAGAGCGCGGCATCTTGCCCAGCCTGTGCGTGCGATGAGCACGCTTGAAAAGTTTGCGCCGCCACTCAAGCGTTGAATGGCGGCGCAACTTCTTTTCGCGCTCGCGCGCTCCCGGCGATCCGTTCGTTATTGTTTGACGAAGACGCGCTTCGTTAGCGACAAGCCGTTCGGGGTTTGCGCTCTCTGTTCGATGAAGAGGAGACTGCCGTCTGCGGAGAGCGACCACCTGCGCCAAGCCTTCATCGTGTCCGTGCCTTCCGGCGTCTGCGCATCGTACAGCTCGTTGATCTCTATGGCGCTGCCGTCCGCCGCCCACCTCACCGTGCGCTTACCCTTACTCACCGCCCCGGGCGGCGCGAATTCAACTTCCCTGCCGTCCGCCGTGTAGGCGTCCTTCGTGGTTCTCTCGCCCTGCGGCGTCTTCGACTTCAACTCGATCTCGATGCGGTCGTCCGTCTGGCTGACCGTCAGAGTCTGCTGCGTCCCGGGCCAGATGCCCTCGCTCTTACCCACGTCCAAGACCCACATCCCCGTGAAATCAGCCTTCGCCGCCGCGCCGACCACACTGAGCGATAGTGCCGCGAGCGCGATGCACGTCGCCAACAGTTTAAGTCTCATCGGATAAGTCTCCCTGAGGAACGTTTATGCAGCCACTGAAACTGCCGTTGGCTAATACGAAGGCGGGGCGGATTCGTTTCAAACGAGCCCGCCCCGCCTTTAACTAACGCCGTTGTGCCCCATCATCGAGGCGCGCGAGGCGTTCGTCAGTTACTGCTTGTTGTAAACGCGCTTCGACTTCTGCTCGCCGCGCGGGGTAGTGCGCGTCTGCTCGACGGTCAAGGTCTTGCCGTCGCCGGAGAGCGTCCACGTGCTCGTGGACTGTGTGGACATCGTGTTGCCGTCGGGGGTCTGAAAGTCAGCCTTGTCGGAGACCTGAAGAGCGGTGCCGTCCGCCGACCACTTCGACGTGCGCTTGCCCTTCGTCGAGTTCTGCATCATCTGCATGGTGAACTCGCCCTCTTTGCCGTCCGCCGTGTAGGTGTCGGCTTGGGTGCGATCGCCTTGCTGGGACTTGATCGCGCGAGATACGTCGATCTTGTCGCCGTCCTGCTTGATCGTCATCGTCTCTTCCGAGCAGCCCCGCTGCCCGCACTCGCTCTTGCTGGCGTCGAGCGCCCACGTGCCCGTGAAATTAGGCTTCGCCGCCGCCGCGGCGACAGCCGCGACCAACACAAACGCCGCGAGCGCCACGCCCGCCGCCGCAAACTTGCTTCTCATCCGTAGAATCTCCTTATTTTTGAAGGGAACTTGTGAAATTCCGAGCGAACCTCGCGCCCCGCCGGGGAAAGGCGAACGGAGCGTGTAGCGCTCGATGACAAATAGAGAGACGCCCGCCGCGCCCCGCCGGTTACGCAAATTTTTCAGGCTTCACGAATCGAGATGCACGCGTCGTGCGGAGAAGACCTGACCCGTCGAGAGGATTTCGTCGAGCGTCCCGTCGTCAATGCGCGCGTCGGTCTCGACGACCGCCATCGCTTCGCCGCCGCGCTCGCGCCGCCCCAAATGGAAGCGACTGATGTTGACGCCGCGCGCGCCGAGGATCGTCCCCAGACGACCGATGACGCCGGGCACGTCGCGACTGCGCGTGACGAGCACGTGACCCGCCGGAACAGCCTCGACGTGAAAGCCGTTGATCTCCGTGATGCGCCCCTCGCCCGCCTGCCCGAACATCGCGCCGGAAACGGTCTGACTGCCGCCCACAGTTGCCACGCGCGTCATCATCGCCGGAGCCATCTCGCCCGCGCCCGCGTGACGATAACTCGTCGTGACACGAATGCCGCGCTCCTCCGCGATCAGAAAGGCGTTGACGACGTTGACGCGCGCGCTCATGTCGCGCAAGAGCCCCGCGAGGAAAGCGCGCGTGACGGGCGCGGCGTCCAGCCCGGCGAGATCGCCCGCGTACTCGATCCAAACTTCGCGCAAGGCTTCGTCAACCAACTGCGCCTGAAATCTGCCCAGTCGTTCGGCGAGCACGAGGTATGGCTGAAGCACGTTCAGCTCCTGCGCGCCGAGCGCTGGGGCGTTGACCGCGTCGCGCAGCGCGCCCGTCTCGAAGTAGTCGCGCATCTGCTCGGCGACCGTGACGGCGACACCCTCCTGCGCCTCCAACGTCGAAGCGCCAAGATGCGGCGTGGCGATCACTTCTTCGAGCGCGGCGAACGGATGATCCGGCTGCGGCGGCTCTTGCTCGAACACGTCCAAAGCCGCGCCCGCAATGCGACCTTCGCGCAGCGCGTCGTAGAGCGCGCGCTCATCTATGAGACCGCCGCGAGCGCAGTTGATGACGCGCGCGTCCGGCTTCATCAGCGCGATCTCCGCCGCGCCGATGATGCCGCGCGTCTCGGCGGTGAGCG
>JAVXVR010000597.1:0-2753 GCA_032230165.1 Acidobacteriota bacterium
CGGGCGACGCGGTGTTTCGCGCCTTGCTGTTTTTGAGCGCGCTCGTCGTCGTCGTCGTCGTCGCGGCGATGATCGGGGCGATGGGCGCAAACTCCGGCGCGGCGATGCGACGCTTCGGCTTCGGCTTCCTCGCGAGTCGCGCGTGGAATCCTTCGCGCGGTGAGTTTGGCGCGCTCGCGTTCATCTACGGCACGGTCGTCTCATCCGTCATCGCGCTTGTCATCAGCGTGCCGCTCTCGCTCGGTGTCGCGGTCTTCCTTGTCGAGCAAGCGCCGCGCAACCTTTCGCGCCCGCTCACGTTCCTCGTCGAGTTGCTCGCCGCGATCCCGTCAGTCGTTTACGGGCTGTGGGGCATCTTCGTGCTCGCGCCTATTCTTCGCGTGTGGATCGAGACGCCGCTGCAAAATCATTTCGGCTGGTTGCCCCTCTTTCAAGGGGCAATCACGGGGACGGGTTTGCTGACCGCCGGGATCATCCTCGCCATCATGATCACGCCGATCATCTCTACGGTCGTGCGCGATGTGCTCGCCGCCGTGCCTCAGTCGCAGCGCGAGGCGGCGCTCGCGCTCGGCGCGACCCGTTGGGAGACGACGCGCGTCGTTCTCGCCAACGGCGCTGCCGGGATCGCGGGCGCTGTCATACTCGGACTCGGTCGCGCCGTCGGCGAGACGATGGCGGTGACGATGCTCATCGGCAACCGCGCAGAGATCAGCGCGTCACTGTTTGCGCCCTCGTACACCATCGCCTCCGTGCTCGCCAACGAGCTGCGCGAGGCGACCGACGATCTGCACGTCAGCTCGCTCATCCTGCTCGCGCTGATCCTGTTCCTCGTCACCTTCATCATCAACGCCGTCGCGCGCCTCCTCGTTTGGAGCGTGACGCGCTCGACGAGCGGCGTCGCGAGGGCGTAGGCACAAAAGGCAAAAAGTTCAGGGCAGCAGCGTAGCAACGATACTTCAATGCAGAACGTGAGTGAGAGGCAAAGGATGACGGGGACGGGCGGGCGGTCTCCACTTTTGCCTTTTACCTTTTTACTTTTGCCTTCAAACCGCCGCCGCGCCGTTAACCTCTTGATACGGACGGCGACCGCCGCGTGCGCTGCCGTCGTCGTCGTTGTCCTTCTCTTCATCCTCGGCTACATCGCCGCGCGCGGTGTAAGTTCGCTGAGCTGGCAATTTCTGACAGACATTCCGCGACCCGTCGGCGAGGGCGGCGGCATCGGCAACGCGATTGTGGGCACGCTCGTTTTGCTCGCGCTCGGCTCAGGGATGGGCTTACCCGTCGGCATCGCGGCGGGAGTTTATCTGGCGGAGTTCGGGGGCGGCAGGTTCGCGTCGTTCGTGCGCTTCGTCGCTGACACGCTGACGGGCGTGCCCTCCATCGTCGTCGGCATCTTCGTCTATACGATCCTCGTGCTCCCCGTCCGGCAGTTCTCCGCCTTCGCCGGAGCGATCTCGCTTGCGCTCATCATGATCCCGATTGTCGCGCGCACGACCGAGGAGATGTTGCGGCTCGTGCCGACGAGTTTGCGCGAGGGCGCGCTCGCGCTTGGCGCGCCGCAGTGGCGTGTGACGACGGGCGTCGTGCTGCCCGCCGCCTCGTCCGGCATCGCGACGGGAGCGATGCTCGCCGTGGCGCGCGTCTCCGGCGAGACCGCGCCGCTACTGTTTACCGCGCTTAACTACAACGACTACAGCCACCGGCTCGATCAGCCCATCGCGTCGCTCACAGTGCAGATTTACAACTACTCGATCTCACCCTACGATGAATGGCACGCGCAGGCTTGGGCGGCGACGCTCGTGCTCGTCGCGCTTATCCTCGCCATCAACGTCGCGGTGAGGTTTTTTACGCGGAAAAAGTTTTGAAAAACTGTCCGTCGTCAGTTGTTAAGACTCTGATGAAACCGGTCTCGTGTTAGTCACAAACAACTGACCACGGACAACTGACAACTGACATCTTCTTATGCTGACCACCGCACCGACCATCAAGCCGCCGACACCGTTGCGCGCCGAAGAGCCACGCGCGACTGATTCGCCGAGCGTCGCGGCGGTGAAGGTGCGCGTGCGCGGGCTCAACTTTTTCTACGGGGCGCAGCAGGCGCTGCACAACATCTCGCTCGACGCGCCGGAGCGCGTCGTGATGGCGTTCATCGGGCCATCTGGGTGCGGCAAGTCAACCTTCCTGCGCACGCTCAATCGTATGAACGATACGATTCCGGGGACGCGCGCCGAAGGCGGGGTCTTGATTGACGGCGCGGACGTTTACGCGCCCGGCACGGACGTGGTGAGCTTGCGGCGCAAGGTCGGGATGGTCTTTCAGAAGTCGAACCCTTTTCCGAAATCGATCTTCGATAACGTCGCCTACGGCTTGCGGATCAACCGTATGACCACGAGCAAGACGGAGCTGCGCGACCGCGTCGAGCAGGCTCTGCGCGACGCCGCGCTGTGGGACGAGGCGAAGGATCGTCTGAAGTCTTCCGCGCTCTCGCTCTCCGGCGGGCAGCAGCAGCGTCTGTGCATCGCGCGCGCGCTCGCCGTCGAGCCCGAAGTTTTATTGATGGACGAGCCAGCCAGCGCGCTCGATCCCATCGCGACGCAGAAGATCGAGGAGTTGATCGTCGAGCTGAAAAGGCAGTACACCATCGTCATCGTCACGCACAACATGCAGCAGGCGGCGCGCGTCTCAGACCAGACGGCGTTCTTCTGGCTGGGCAAGCTCATCGAGGTCAACGCGACCGAGAAGATGTTCACGAA
>JAVXVR010000043.1:0-12721 GCA_032230165.1 Acidobacteriota bacterium
TGCGGCACGCCGTCTTCGAGGACGAGCAGGTCGCGCGCTTCGAGCGTCGGGTCGAAACGTTCGTACTGATCGTAAGCCGCGACGGGCAGGCGCACCTCCTGCGTGAAGACCTTGATCGGCTCCTGCTCGGCGGGCGCGGGCGTCGGCTGCGGCGTCGGCTGCTGCGCGCGACAGACGCACGCGGCGGCGAGGAGCATGATGACGACTGCGTGTCGCATGTCGCGCTACCTTACTCCCTGAAATCGCTTTGCAACTCGGCGACGATCTCACGCGCCGCCGTGCGCGCTCGCTCTACTTCGTCCGTCGCGAACGAGACCGCGCCGACGACGGCGTGACCCCCGCCGCCGTAGCGCTCGCAGATCGAGGCGATGTTGTGCGTGCGCGGGCGCGGACTCCAGGGGTTCGAGCCGACGGAGATTTTCGTGCGGTGGAGCGTGCGCGTGAGCGCGACCGAGTAGGTCGTCTCCGGGTGCAGGTAGTAGGGGATGAACTTGTTGAAGCCCTCGAAGCCCTCTTCGATGAGATCAAAGTGGACGACGCCGCGCGCGTAAGCGATCCTGCGCCGGACGGCTTCGAGCGTTTCGAGGTGGCGCGCGAGGATGGGGTGAAAGCGCGACTGCACGTCGTCGCCCGTCGCGACCGCATCTAACGACTCCTTGACGAGCGCGCGGATGATCCACTCGATAAAGTCATCGTCCGTATTCTCGATGACCTGCATCAGTTGCAGCGCGGGCTCGCCCAGCTCGACCGCCTGCGCGGGCGATTCGTAGAACGCGCCGTCGATGGTGTGCGCCCAGCGGACGAGCGGCGCGAGCGTCGGATCATCGAAGCCGAAATTATCGCGCGCCACGCGCTCGATAAACTCGGTGCAGGACTTGCTCTCGGCGTCCCAGAACTTTTTGCCCGACAGGTCTGCGCGAAAGTGCGCTTCGTCCTGCGGCGATAGAAACGCGGACTGATGATGATCGAACCACCACGTCAGTTTGTCCGCAGGCGAGTATTTGAAATCAACGATGGCGTTCTCGTCACCGTCGAACATCTCTTCGTCGAAGAGCGAGCCCGGTCGGTGGAGCAGTCCCGCGTACTCGACGCGCGCCGACGGATTAACGCGCGCCAGATAGAAGCGCGTGAAGACGGCGGCGGAGGCAACACCGTCGAAGCAGTGACCGTGGTAGAGCAGGCGTAGTTTCATCTCGACTCGTTATGTGTGTGTGCGAAGCACGATGCGTTGGTGAGACGCGCGGGCGGAAAAGTAATGGCGGGAGCGGGCAGACGATACTTCCCGCTCCCGCTCTCTTTCTCGCGCGCCTCGGTCGCGGCTTTCAGTCTTCGATCCGATCTTCGGCGGGCAGACCGAGCCGCTCGCGTATGAACCGCTCGGCGTCACGCTCAACCAGCTCGCCGTTGGCGACCCAGACTTTCGGCGCGAGCACGTCGCCCTTCTGATTAAGGTGTAAGGGATCGAGGAAGACGTTGTAGGGCGAGCCCCACTTGCGCGTGTCGCCCGTCTGCTTGCGGTAGCCGTAGTGCTCGGTCTTCTCGCGCGCGTCGTGCGAGTCGGACTCGACGACGACCGTGTAGGGCGCGGGGTGCTCGTCGAAGTAGGTTCTGATCTCGTCACTCGTGCCGTAGTCGCTCACCGCCACGATGTCTAAGCCAGCGTCGCTGTACTTCTGGTAGAGGCGCGTGAGCACGGGCGCTTCCAGCTTCCAGTTGCGACACCACGGCGCGAAATAGACGACGAGCACGAGCTTTTTGCCGCGCGCCCAATCGCGCAAATTAACAGGGTCGCCCGACGCCGCGCGCTTAAACGTCCAGTTCTTATAGCCCAGCTCCCGCTCCTGAAGCGGCGCGTACTCGTGCGACTCCGGCGGGGCGGCGGGGGCTTGCGCTTGAGCCTGTGCCGTTGGTTGCGCCGGTTGAGGCGTCGGCTGCTGCGCGTGCGCCAACGTTGCGAGCGCGAGCGAGATGAGCGCGACGACGAAAAATTTTTTCATGGCGAGGAAAACTCCTGACGGCTCGCGCCGACCCTTGATCGTTTGCGTTCGCGAAGACGTGATCGCTTGCGATCCGTGCGAAATTATTTGTTCAGGGAGACCGACTCTTTCTCATCGAGCAGCGGCAGCACGTCCGCCTCGAACTGCGCGCGCGCTCTCTCGCCGGGGATCGTCCGGCGGATGCGACCCGCGCGGTCAATGATGAAAGTTCTGGGCAGCCCGACGACGCCGTATTGCGCCTTCGCGGCGGACGTGCCGAGCACGACCGTGTAGTCCTGCTTCAGCTCCTTCTGAAAATCGCGCACGTCGTCCGCCGTGTCGTCGGCAGAGACGCCGACCACCGTCAGTCCGCGCGAGGCGAGATCGCGCTGCATCGCACTCAGGTCTGGAATCTCCGCGCGGCACGGCACGCACCACGTCGCCCAGAAGTTCAAAATCACGACGCGCCCGCGCAAGGATGCAAGACTGAACGGCTGACCGTCCAGAGTCTTCAGCTCGATCTCCGGCGCTTGCTTAGCGTCCGCCGCGTTCAACGTCATGCCTGCCACGGGCGGAGTCGTCGCGCCGTTGCCGTTCGTGCCCGTTGCAGTCGTCGCAGTGGTCGCCGTTGCCTGCGGCTTGTTCATGCGCGACTCAACCCAGCCTTCGGCGTTCGGGACGAACTTCGACGCGATGCTCGCGAGCCGCGTGACGTTGTTCGTCGCGATGAGCAAACCAATCGCGATGAGCAGCACGCCCGATGCGACTTCGACCTTGTGCAGGTGGCGTCTAAACCACGTGTAGAAGCCGAGGAACTGATTGAGGAGGAGTCCCGTCAAAAGAAACGGCACGGCAAGCCCTGCGGCGTAGAACGCGGAGAGGACGAGTCCGCTCTTCCAGCCGCCGCTCGTCGCGGCGAGTCCGATGATGCCGCCGAGGATGGGTCCGATGCACGGCGTCCAACCGGCGGCAAACGCCAACCCCAGCGCGAACGAGCCGAAGAGACCGCGCGGCTTCGCGTCGGAGAACTTGCGCGTGTCGCGGTAGAGCGCGCCGATCTTCAAGAGACCGATGAGCTGCAACCCGAAGGCGATGATGACCACGCCGCCGATGATCCGCACCCACGGGTTCGAGATGATCGCCGCTCCGACTAATCCGGCAGCCGCGCCGAGCGAGACGAAGATCATCGAGAGACCGGCGTTGAACGCGAGCGAGTTGAGGATGACCGCACGACGCGCCGCCGCGCGTGAACCAGTTTCGCCCTTCAGGTGCTCCGCGCTCACGCCCGACATCAGAGAGATGTAGCCGGGGACGAGCGGCAGCACGCACGGGCTAAGGAACGACGCCAGCCCCGCGACGAACGCGATCAGAATCGTGATGTTTGCGCCTTCCATGATGGTTGAAGCTTACAACAATTCGACCGAAATTACCGACCGCCGCGCACGTTTGTCTCGCGGCAATCCTGTCCGTCGCCCGCGCGCACGACGACGCGGCGGAGACCCGAGTCGCCGCCGCGTCACTTCGGCTGTAATTAGTGTTACTGCTAGCCGCGCCTGCGGTGTCTTCTGTTCCTGTGTCTCTGGATCAAGTAGCCTGTGCCAGCCCCTGCGCCCGCGCCGATGGCAGCGCCCTTTTTGCCACCGATGAGCGCGCCGCCCACAGTCCCCACGCCGCCGCCGATAAGCGCGCCTTTGAGCTTGCTGTGGCGATGCGTCCGGCGGTGACGTTGAACGGCGAAGCCCGTGCCGGCGAACGCTCCGAGCAGCAATATCATGCTCAGCAGCGCCGCGATGATGCGTTTATTTAGAACGGAACGTACCATGTTGATCCCTTTCTACGAACAGAAACATTCTCGTGGGGGTTAGGGGGATAATATACCGCGCCCGGCTCGGCGCGTACAGACTCACGTCGCCGGCAAGCCTCGCCCCTCAGGGCTTTTCCGCCAGCAGACTTTCGACGACACCTTCGAGCGCATCTGTCCCCGCATCGTTCGCGCCGACGTTGATGTAACGCACGACGCCGCGCCGGTCGATCAGAAAAGTGGTGGGGAGCGCGCGCACGCCGTAGCGCAAATTATTCGCGTCCGATTCAGCGACAGCGAAGCCGTAGGTCAGCCGCAGGCGTCGCTTGAAGGCGGCGATCTCCGCCAGCTCCGCCTCGCGCGTCACGGTCTGACCATTCGACTCGCCGTAGAACTCCGTGAGCCCCAGGACGACGAGCCCGCGATCCCTGTACTTGTCCTGAAGCAGTTTCAACTTCGGCATCGTCTGCTGGCACGGCTCGCACCACGTCGCCCAGAATTCCAGCACGACGACCCGCCCGCGCAGAGACGCGAGCGCGGTCGGCTGCGCGTCGATCCACTTCGCGATCTCGATCTCCGGCGCGACCTCCGTGTGCGTTGCCGCCTCTCCGATTGACTGTTCGACGACGATTGCGTGCCCGCTTGTCGTGAGCAGTTCGACGGCGTTCGCATAGACGTGCGCCGAGGGGAGCGTGAGACCAAAGTTCAGCAGCTCTCTCATCAACGCGAGCGCGTCGGCGTCGCGCTTGAGTTCAACAAGCAGATTCGCGAGCAAGACGCCTGCGGAGTTGATGAGCATTGCGCGCTGTATGTAATCGCCCTGTGTCGTCTCGGCAGCTTTCGCCGCAGCGAAGGCGGCGCGCGCGTGCTCAGCGGCGCGAACGAGGTTCTTGCTGCTCTTGTAGGCGTAGGCGAGCGCAAAGCGCAGGCGGAAAGTGTCGAGTGGGTTCCGTGGCTCGCCGTGGGCGTACTCGGCGAACGTCGCCTCAGCCTCTTCGAGCCTCCCTTCGCGCACGGCGATCTGCGTCAAGACGCGGCGTGCGTTCTGGAGCTTGAGCTTGTCTGTGTCCTTGCGCGTCGCGGCTTCGTTAAGGAAGCCGCGCAGCGGCTCGGCGACGAGCGCGTCCTTGCCCGCGAGTTGATAGAGGAGACCGATGAAATAATAGTCTTCCGCCTTGAGATGCCCGCGCGCGACGAGGCGGGCGGCGTAGGCTGCGGCAAGCTCGCGCTGCTGCTGGCGCGTAGTTAGTTCGAGCGTCGGACTATAGGGCGTGCCCGCGCGGTTGAACTCGGCGAACTTGCGCTCCAGAAACTTCGAGGCGTCCTCGTACATCGCCGCCGCGTCGGCTGTCGGCGGCAGTGTTGATGTCGGAGAGAGAGTTGATGCGGAAGCCTTCTGCTTGTTCGCGCCCGCGTCCGACTGCGCGCGCGTTTCGACGAATGCGAGACACAAGAAGACTAACGCGCACGTGAGGGTAAAGAGATGTTTCGTCGGCGGGTAGCCGAATCTCACCATTGATCGTTCACCATGTCGAGCATCTGAGATTTCAAATTTGAGATTCCAGATTTGAAATCCTACTTGCCGCCGCCTGCGGGTTCGTCGAGAAGTTTGACGATCATCTGTTCGAGTTCTTTAAGATCATCTTCGTTCGAGCCGACGCTCAAGTAGCGGACGACGCCGCGCCGGTCTATAAGGATCGCCGCGGGGATCGAGGTGACGTTGTAGCGCGCGGCGGTCGTCAGGGTCTCGGCGGCAGCGACGCCGAAGGGCAGGCGGTTCGCGCGGCGGAAGCTGCGAAGCGCGTCGTACTCCGCCTTTGTCTTCACCGCGCGCCCGTTCAACGTCTCATCGTGATACTGCGTAAAGGCGATGATCGTTAAGCCCCGATCCTTAAACCTGCGCTGCCACTCGCCCATCGAAGGGAGCGCCGCCTGACACGGCGCGCACCACGTCGCCCAGAAGTCGAGCAGCACGACGCGACCGCGCTCTTGCGCGAGCGTCGTCGGCTTCTGATCGATCCAGTCTTTGACTTCGATCTCCGGCGCGAGGCGCGCGCCCGCCGCCGCGTCGAAGAGCGGATCGTCTGGCTTGGTCATGTAGCCGACCGCGGGGAGGATGCGACCGAGGAGCAGCGTCGCGCGCCGGTAGAGATCGGCTGAAGGAAAGCTGACGCTCAGTCGGCGCAGCTCTTGCAGCACACTGATCGCCTCGCCCGCGTGGTTTATCTCCTGAAGCGTCTCGGCGAGCGTCTGACCCGCGCGGTAGAACATCTCGTCGCGCGTCGCGGCGTCTAACGCGCCACCAGCGTGCAACTGCTTCGCCGCCTCAAACGCCGCGCGCGCATGTTCGACCGAGCGCTCGCGTGCGCCGCGCTCGCGCAAACTTCGTGCGAGCTGCGTCTCCAAACTGTAACGACGCTCGTAGGAGGGCGGCGCATCACCCGCGAAGTATTCGGCGAGCGAGGCTTCGGCGGCATCGGTCGTGCCCGCGCGTGCGGTGTCGAGTGCGACGACGTAGCGCGCCGTCTGTTGCTCTTCGTGAGGCGCGTCGGGTCGCTCGCGCATGAAGGCGCGCATGGTCTCGACGGCGCGCGCCGAATCGCCCGCGAGGCTTTGCAGTTGACCGAGGTAGAACTTCTCTTCCGGCGTGCGCGCGCCGCGCGCAGCGAGCTGCGAGGCGTTACGCGCCGCGACCGCGCGCTGCTCGCCCTCGACCTGCGCCGCGAGCTTCGGCTCGTAGCGGAAGCCCTCGCGCTCAAGCTCTTCGTACTTGCGCCGCGTGTAGCGGGCAGCCTCTTCATACAACTGCGCGGCTGTCTTATCCGTCGTCGCGGAGGCGCGCGCACCGTTCGTCGTCGCGCCCTGTTGCGCGAAAGAGGCGTGCGCCGAGAGCGCGACGAGCGCGGCGACGAGCAGCAATCGGCACGCGAGAAATTTAAGTGCGACTGATCTTGTTAAAGGCATGATCGTTTAAGAAAAAATCCAACGCTTCACACGGATATCAATTTTGGCGCGCGCGCGGCGTTAATTTCAAACTGCGTGGGTTACGGCGCAGGGGAAACGTGCGGGGGAGAAGGGCGCGAGCGGCGCGGGCGTCTCGCCCGTCGTGATCAACTCGGCGATGAGCATGCCCGTCAGAGGCGCAAGCAGGATGCCGTTGCGATAGTGCCCGGTGGCGTAAAAAAGGTTTTCAATTTCAGCGGACGCTCCGAGCACCGGCAGATCGTCCGACGCGCGCGGTCGCAAGCCCGCCCACTCGTCTATGAGTTTCAAGTCGGCGACTGCGGGCGCGATCTCTTCGGCGTGCGAGCGGATCGCGCGCCTGCCCTCTTCGGTCACAGACTTGTCGAAGCCCACGCGCTCGACGGTCGTGCCCGCGAGCAGGCGACCGTCGCGTCGCGGCACGACGTAGCCGCTCGGACTATAGACGACGTGACGCACGAGCGGCGCGTCCGCCGCCGACGCGAAGCACAGCATCTGCCCACGCACGGGTTCGATGCGGGGCGTGCGAGGCGCGTTGGCGTCGCGCGTCTCTGTTAGAGATGCGTCCGCGCTAGTAGGAGTTTGTGCGTTCGGAGTTTGCGTGTTTGAGCCGTCTTCGACGAAGGGCAGGAGCGACGACCACGCGCCGCAGGCGACGACAACCGCGCCCGCCTCGATGCGCCCGCGCGAAGTCTCGACCGCCGCGACGCGCCCGCGCGTGGTGATGATCGAGCGCGCTTCGGTGCGTTCGAGAATCTTCACGCCGCCGAGTTGGGCGGAGCGCGCGAGCGCGGCGCAGAGCCTGCGGTTCTCGACCTGCCACGCGCGCGCGAAGCGGAGCGCGGCTCTCACGCGCGGCGAAAGATTCGGCTCGTGTGTGCGCGCTTCGTCCGCGCTCAAACGCTCGATGATGAGCCCGGCGCGCTGTTGCCACGCGAAGCGTCGTTCGCACTCGCGCTCGTCCTCTTCCGTGAAGGCGAGGTAGAGCGTGCCCGTGCAGTCGAGTTCGATGTCGATACCCGTCTCTTCGAGGAGCGCGTCGGCGAAGGCTGGGTAGGCGTCGCGGCTCTCGCAGGCGAAGTCGAAAAATTCGTCGCGCCCGTCAGCCTCGACCTGCGGCGCGAGCATCCCGGCGGCAGCCCACGAAGCCTCCGCGCCCACCGTGCCGCGCTCGACGAGCGCGACGTGCACGCCGCGCCGCGCCAACTCGCGCGCCACCGACAGACCCGCGACCCCGCCGCCCACGACGACCGCGTCCGTCATTGCCTTCGACCCTTCCGCGTTTCGCAAAGTTGCTGGTATGATCAAGAGCACTCAGCAGTCAGCGCTCAGCAATCAGCCGGAAGTTTGGTTGCCGTATGGCTGAATGCTGAGCGCTGACTGCTGAGTGCTTAACTATGAAACATACTATCACACTCATTCCGGGCGACGGCATCGGACCGGAAGTCACTTCCGCCGTGGTGCGGATCATCGAGGCGACGAATGTTGAGGTCGAGTGGGAGACGCACTACGCGGGCGCGCAGGCGCTGGAAAAATTCGGCGAGACGCTGCCGGAAGATTTGCTCGAATCGATCAAGCGCAACAAGGTCGCGCTCAAAGGTCCGATCACGACGCCCGTGGGCAAGGGCTTCACGTCGGTCAACGTCGGCTTGCGCAAGGCGCTCGATCTCTACGCGAATCTGAGACCCGTGCGCGCTTTGCCGAACGTGCCTTCGCGATATCCGGAACTCGATCTGGTCGTCGTGCGTGAAAACACAGAGGACTTGTATTCGGGCATCGAGCACGTGGTCGTGCCCGGCGTCGTCGAGAGCATCAAGATCATCACGGCAAAGGCTTCGACGCGCGTCTCGAAGTTCGCCTTCGAGTACGCGCGCCGCGAGGGGCGTAAAAAAGTGACCGCCGTGCACAAGGCGAACATCATGAAGCTCTCGGACGGGCTTTTCCTCGAATGCTTTCGCACCGTCGCGAGGGACTTCCCCGAAATCGAGGCGGACGATAAGATCGTGGATAACGCCTGTATGCAGCTCGTCATGCGACCCGAACAGTTCGACGTGATGCTCTTGGAAAACCTCTACGGCGACATCGTCTCCGATCTCTGCGCGGGGCTTATCGGCGGCTTAGGTTTAGTCCCCGGCGCGAACATCGGCGAGCTGGGCGCGGTCTTCGAGGCGGTGCACGGGAGCGCCCCTGACATCGCGGGTCAGGGCGTCGCCAACCCGACCGCCCTGCTGCAATCCGGCATTCTCATGCTGCGCCACCTCGGCGAGCGCGAGGCAGCGGAGCGCATCGAGGGGGCAATGCTCAAAGTCTTCCGCGACGGAGAGGTGCGCACGCGCGACATCGGCGGCACAGCCAAGACGATGGAGTTCGCCGAGGCGATCATGGCGGCGATGTAAGGCGTGGAAAAGGTTGCAACCGGGTGGGCGAAAATCGCATCTATCTACAGTCTTGGCGGCAACTTGACTGCGCCGGATGGCGTCCTTTAGAGTGAACATTCCCGGCGTCCGGTTCTTTGAGTTTTATCGCGTCGCGTGACCGGGACTTGTAAGGTATCGACAGCGCGGCGCGCGGTTCACCTGCTCACTGTGACTCGCACACCCCTCCGAGAGCATGGGCGTACTCTCCTGCTATTAAAATTTCTCAGCGCGAAAATTCGGCTGCGCGCAAGCGCGCTCAAGGCGTCTGAAGTTCGGTTTCTTGTCGGCGGCGGTATGTGCTCGTTTTCTCCCGCGCTTCCGCGCCTGATCACGAGACACTGAGTTATCACTTTTTTGACGGGTAAGAGGTTTTCCATGAAGTCTGTGAAGTTCTGTGGGCGCATTGCCCGGCGTTTCGGTGTGAGACTCGTGACCCTGACCCTCGCGTGCATGCTCGCGCTCGCGGGCGGCTCGGTCGTGCCCTTTGGCGCGTCGGCGCAGCAGAAGGCGCAAAGCTCTTCGAAGACGACGGGCGCGGGCACGAAAATCGCGCCCACGTCGGCGCAGAGTCGCGGCACGTTCAAGGATGGCGCGGCGAAAGCTTCGGCGGCGTCGGGCGGCGATGTGACCCCGCAAGTGCTCGGCTGCGGCAACGCGACCCAGGCGGTCACCATCCCGCAGACCGTTAACGGCACGCTCTCGAACACCGACTGCGCCAACCCCATTGACGGCTCCTTCTACGACGCCTACAGCTTCACGGGCACGGCGGGTCAGCAGGTCGTCATTACGATGACCTCGACCGCTTTCGACACCTACCTCTATTTGATGCGACCCGGCGAGACGACGATTTCAAGCGATCCCAACGTCACCATCCAGGACGACGACAGCGCAGGCGGGACGAACTCGCGCCTTCCATCTTTGACGACGAGCCTTTTCTTTACAGGCACGCTACCCACAACGGGCACTTATACGATTCTTGCCAACTCTTTCGACGTGGGCGCGACGGGCGCTTACACGCTCTCAATCACGGGCGGCACGACCTGCACGCCCACGACGACGCCTATCGCCGCGAACACGACCGCCAACGGCGCTCTCTCAAGCACCGACTGCACGCTCGACGACGGCTCCTTCTACGACGTGTACACTTTCAGCGGCACGGCGGGTCAGCAGGTCGCCGTCTCGATGAGCGCCTCGTTCGATACGTTCCTCTTCCTCGTCGCACCGGACGGCGATGAGATCGCGCGCGACGACAACGGCGCGGGCGGCACGAACGCGCGCATCCCTGCTGGCACAGCGGAGCTGGCGCGGCTGCCGCAGACCGGCACCTATCGCATCATCGCCAACTCGTTCAGCGCGGGCACCACAGGCAGCTACACCGTGACGCTCACGACCGGCGCGGGCAACAACTGCCCGCCCACTGCCATGAGCTTCGGTCAGACCGTCAACGGCACGCTCCAGATCGGCGACTGCCGTCTGCCCGCCGATTCGTCTTTCATAGACGTGTACACCTTCAGCGGCTCGGTGGGTCAGACGATCAGCATCGCGATGAACTCGTCCACCTTCGACGCTTATCTCTTCCTGCTTGCGCCGGGCGGTTCGATCCTCAAAGAGGACAACAACGGCAGCGGCGGCACGAACGCGCGCATCCCCGCCGGTTCCGGCACGCTCACGCTGACCTCGTCGGGCACTTACACGATCTACGCCAACTCCGCCACCGCCGGGCTCACAGGCAATTACTCGCTGACGCTGACGGGCAGCGCAGCCGCCTGCACCTACACGCTCGGCTCGCCAAGTCGCGCCGTCGGCGCGGGCGGCGGCACGTTTAGCGACGCCTTCACGACGCAGGCGGGCTGCGCCGCGCCCACAGTCGTGAGCAACTCAGCCTTCATCACAGGGGTCTCAGCCACCGTCAACGCGAGCGGTCAAGGCTCTTTCAGCTACACCGTCGCCGCCAACACGACCGCCGCCGCACGCACGGGCACGATCACGGTCGGCTCGCAGACCTTCACCGTCAATCAAGATGCGCCGTGCGCCGTCGATCTCTTCCCCTCCGTGCAGCCCTTCGGGCAGGCGGGCGGGACGGGTCGCTTCTCGGTCTTCCCCACCGCGCAGTGCTCCTGGACGGTCGCGACCACGACGCCCTGGATTCACATCATCGCGCCCTCTGCCGGCGTGGGCACGGGCAAAGGGCGCGTGCGCTACACCGTTGACCCGAACGGCTCTGCGGCGACGCGCACGGGCACGATCACGGTCGGCACGCGCACCTTCATCGTCACGGAGACTTCCGCTGGGACGACGCCGCAGATTCAGTTCAGCAGCGCGACCTACTCGGTGAGCGAGAACGATCCGTCGAGGTCGATCACGATCACGCTCTCGCGTCTCGGCGACACGGCGGGCGCGGCGTCGGTCGAGTATCGCACCGTTGACGATCCGGCTGCCGTCCCCTGCAACACCGCCAACGGCACGGCATACGCGCGCTGCGACTACGCGACGACCGTGGACACGCTCACCTTCAACGCGGGCGAGACGACCAAGTCGTTCACCATTCCGCTCATCAACGACGTGCACATCGAGGGCGCGGAGACTTTCCAGGTGGCTCTCGCGAACGCACAGGGCGCGTCGCTCGGCACGCCCGCCACCGCCACCGTCACGATCAACGATGACGACACCGCGACGCCGACGACGAACCCGAGCCACAACCAGAGCGTGACGCCCGGGCAGACAGCCTTCTTCGTCCGTATGCAGTACCTCGACTTCCTTTCCCGTGAGCCGGAGCCGGGTGAGCCTTGGACGGCTGTCTATGCGCCGTGCCCGAATCAGGACAACACGCAGCCGTCGCCGAACCCGAACGCCGCGTGCGACCGCATACAGGTCTCGTCCGCCTTCTTCCTCTCGCAGGAGTTCCAGTCCAAGGGCTTCTTCGTCTTCCTCTACTACAAGGTCTCGTTCGCCACGCAGTCGAACCCGAACTTCTTCCCGCAGTACGACGAGTTCATCCCCGACGTGAGCCGCGTGACGGGCTCGAGCCCGAACGAAGTCTCCGACAAGAAGGCGAACTTCGCCGAGGACTGGGTGAACCGCACGGCGTTCAAGAACCGTTACGACGCGCTCTCAAACACGGCATTCGTTGACACGCTGCTCTCAAACGTCGGCGCGAGTTTGACGACCCCCGACCCGAACTCCGGCGGGCAGACGCGCAACTCGCTCATCGCCGCGCTCGATGGCGGGACGCAGACGCGCGCAGACGTTTTGCGCATCATCGTCGAGAGTCAAGAGGTCAACAGCCTCCAGTTCAAGCACGCCTTCGTCGCCATGCAATACTACGGCTACCTGCGCCGCACGCCGGAGCCGGGCGGCTATCAGGCGTGGCTCAGCACGATCAGCCCGCCCACGAGCGCCAACCCGCGCGACATGGTCAACGGCTTCGTCAACTCCGACGAGTACTACCTCCGCTTCGGTCCCAACGTGCGGCAGTAGCAACTTCACACTGACCACAGACGACGGCGGGGCGCGTGCGATGTTAAGCACGCGCCCCGCCGTTTTTT
>JAVXVR010000057.1:0-10352 GCA_032230165.1 Acidobacteriota bacterium
AGAAACCTGTTTTGCTTATCACTTGTCACCCGTCACTTGTCACTCAATTAGTCGCCCGCGATGACGGTGATCGCCTCTGCCTCCGTGCGTCGCAGCGCCAGATGGTAAGAGCGCACGCGGATTTCGAGCGGGTCGCCGAGCGGCGCGGCTTTGATGACGCTCACGCGCGCCCCGGGCACAACACCCATCTCCATCAGACGGCGCGAGAGCGCGACCGCACCGCCCACGCCGACAACCCGCGCGCCGACGCCGTGGGGCAGGCAGTTCAGACAGGTCTGCGCGCCCTTCTCAGGCACGAGGGCGACGGCGGGCGGCTCGCTGGCGTTCTGCAAACGGAGGGACATTTGGATGATAACTCCCGAAAACCAAGAATGAGAACGAAGCTAATAAGTGTTCGGCTGCGGACGCCTCCCAAAAATCAACCAAGGCGATTGTAAACAATTTGAAATCAAATTTCAATTTCAAATTGACCGAAAAGCAGTCTGACCGGAATTCTTTTTGACTGAGGGTGGCGGATAGCGCGGGAAGTTTCGCCGTGGGCGAGGTGGCTCAAGAGATTTACTGGCGCGTGAGCGGGATGATCGAGAGGTCTGCGCGCACCGCGCCGAGCGGCGTGATGGCGGCGAGACGCAGAGGTAGTCGTCGCCTGTCGGTGCCGACCCAGAGGCGTAGCCTGAAGCGGTCGCCCTGCGCGTCATCCGTGGCGAGCGCGAGCTGGTAGGCGGAGACGCGCTGACCGCCGAGATCGATCATGTCGCGGCTCACGGACGTGATGAAGAGCGTGCGCGGTCGTTTGTTGATGAGCAGCGAGACGGCGTTGCGTTTGGGCGGGGTGAGATCGAAGGAGCGCAGGGCGTAGAGCACCGAGACGAAGTCGTAAGTACCGACGGGAATCTCGATTGACTTGCCGTCGATCTCGATCGCCGTGCCCCGCTCCTGATCGAGCGTAACGACGCCTTGCTCGCGGTGCGTGCCCTCTTGAATCTGCAACTCGTTGCGGAACGGCAAGAGCGTCGTCGCGTTGACGTAGGTCGTGATGTTGTCGTGGACGGGGAAGAGTCGCGCGACCGCGTCGTTCGTCGCCATCGCCGCCGTGATGAGCAGCCCGTCGCGGTTGAAGTAGCGCCCGCGCGAGCGCACCACAAACGACGCCGTGCCGACGGGCTGTGTGGCGTTGCCGAGATAGAAGTTGAGATTCAACTGCTCACCGACATTGAACGGCAGATCGCCGAGCGCGCCGGACGTTGCGCCGCCGTTAGTCGCGGGCGTCGTCGAAGGCGTGGTGCGCTCGCGCGGGTTCATTGTGTTAGCTTGCGCGGGATTGTTGACGGCGCGCGGCGGCGGCGGTGTGTCGGGTGTCTGTGTGGCGAGCTGACCGGGCAGCAGCGGAAGGACGGTGTCGTCGCTCGCGAGCGCGGCGCGAATTTCGCCCGCGCTGTGACGCGCCGTGATGAGCACGGGGACGTGACGCTCGTCGTCGCTGAAATAGAGACCGACGCGGTAATCGTCCGCCGCCTTGTTTTTGCGCACGCGCACCTGCGTGGCAATCGCGTTGAAAGAGCCTGCGGGCGTGTTGACCGTCTCGCGCCCCGTGACGCGCAGCTCCGCGTCATACTGCACGCCAGCGAACTGTGTCGTGAACGGATAGCTCGCGCCGGGGGCGAGCGGCAGCGCGCGCAGGGCGTAGAGCGTCGAGACGAAGTCGCCTGCTGAAGTTGCGGCGTCGGCGCTCGCGGGCGAGGCGACGTTCGTTACGTCGTCCGTGCGCGCGGAGGCTTCGAGCACATCGGGGGTCGTGGGCAGCGGCGGCGGCGCGCCCGCGAACGTCTGCGCGCGGTAAGGAGTTCCCGTTTGTGGATCGACGTAGGTGAAGTAGTAGTTGTTGACGGCGAGCAGAGCGGCGCGCACCTGTCCGATAGTCTCGACGTGCGCGCGCAACTCGACGCCCTCGCGCCCGAAGTACGCGCCGCGACCCGCAACAAAGAGTTCGATATGCGCGGCATCGGGGAAGCTTGAGAAGGAGACGCTGTAGGTGAGTTTCTCGCCGACCCGCAAGCGCGCGACGTCGGGCGCAGTAGTGGTCTGCTGCGCGTCGGCGTCGGGCGGCGCGTTGAATGAAGCGACGAGCGAGAGCGACAAAAGGATGAGCGTGAGTGTGTTCGTCAGTCGTGTTCGGCGCAAAAGTCGCTCCCTCTTTTCCACTGCGGTCGTCTCAATGCAGGCGCGAAATCTGCGCGCGCCTTCCTTACACGCGGCTCGCGCGTGCGCCGTTCCTGAAATACGCCGGGGGAATACGCTTACAATTTACAACAACGCGCGCTGCGCACGCCACACGGACGCGCCGCGCGCGCTAGGCGGTCGCCGCGCCCTCGACGCGCGACATCTCTTCGTAGACTTCGCGCGCGGCGACGGCGGGGTCGGGCGCAGAAATGATGGCGCGCCCCATCACGATGTAGTCCGCCCCGGCGCGCACCGCCTCGCCGGGCGACATGACGCGCTTTTGATCGTCGCCCGCGACCGCGCGCTGGCGCACGCCGGGCACAACGACGAGGAAGCCCTCGCGCGTGGCGACCGCGCGCACCTGTTTGATCTCGTGCGCGGAAGCGACGACGCCGTCGAGCCCACACGAGCAGGCGAGGCGCGCGAGCAGCGTCGCCTGCGCTTCGGGGGTGAAGGTGATGCCGATTTCAGTGAGCATGGCGGCGTCTAAGCTCGTGAGCACAGTGACGGCGATGACGCTCGGTTTCGTCAAGCCTTCACGCTCGGCGGTCTCGGCGGCGGCTTCCGCCGCGCGGCGCATCATCTCGCGCCCGCCGAAAGCGTGGACGTTGAAGATCGAAACGCCGAGTCGCACAGCCTCGCGCGCGGCGGCTGCGACCGTGTTCGGGATATCGTGAAACTTCAGATCGAGGAAGACGCGACCACCCGCCGAGACGATCTCTCGCACGATCTCAGGTCCGGCGGCGGTGAAGAGCTGCGAGCCGACCTTGAACATCCCCGCGTAGTCGCGCAAGGAAGCATGAAGCTCGCGCGCCTGCGCGGCGGTTTCGACATCGAGCGCGACGATCAGTTTGTTAGTCATGATAAAGCATTCAGCACTCAGCGATCAGCATTCAGCCAGCAAAACATAGGAGCAGCAAAAAAGTAAAATCTCTTTCAGCCTTCGACGTTGATGCCTCAGCACTTCGTTTTGGATCAGCTTTTGACTGATGGCTGACTGCTGACTGCTGAATGCTCCTTACGCTCGACAGCCGACTGCTTCATCCAGATGCTTGAAGCCGTGTCGGTCAAGCAGATGGCGCAGTCCGTCGTTGATGTCGCGCGCGATGGTCACGCCTTCATAGACGAAGCCCGTGTAGAGTTGCACGAGGCTCGCCCCGGCGCAAATCTTCTCCCAGGCGTCCTCAGCCGTGAAGACTCCGCCACAGCCGACGATTGTAAGCGAACCACGCGCGAGTCGGTAAAGATTTGCGATCATTTTCGTGGCGCGTTCGCGCAGGGGCGCGCCGCTCAAGCCGCCCTCGCCGTACGCCGTAACTTCCGGCGCGAGCGTGACGAGACCCGCGCGGCTCGTCGTCGTGTTCGTCGCGATGATGCCGTCCACGCCCGCGCGCCGCGCGACTTCGACGATCATCTCCAGCTCACCTGTGTCGAGATCGGGCGAGACTTTAACGAGGAGCGGCACGGCGCGCCGCGTCGCCTCAGTCAGCTCGTGGTTACGCTTCTGTAATGCGTCGAGAAGCGAGGCGAGCGCGTCGGCGCGTTGCAGCTCGCGCAGGCGCGGGGTGTTCGGCGAGCTGACGTTGACGGCAACGTAGTCTGCGTGCGGGCGCACCGTCTCGAAGCTCGCGAGGTAATCCGGCACGGCGTCGCTGACGTCCACGACGCGGCTCTTGCCGATGTTGACGCCGAGCACGCACGGGAGGCGACCCTGTCGCGCGAGACGCGCCGCGAGCGCCGCCGCGCCGTCGTTATTGAAGCCCTGTCGGTTGATGAGCGCGCGATCCTGCGGTAAACGAAACAGTCGGGGGGGCGGGTTGCCGGGCTGCGGGACGTGCGTCACCGAGCCGACCTCGACGAAGCCGAAGCCGAGCGCGCCAAGCTCGCGCGCCACCACGCCGTTCTTGTCGAAGCCCGCCGCGATGCCGACAGGGTTCTTGAACGTCAGCCCGAAACGCCGCAGCTCGCCAAACGGCGCGCGCGCCAGACGCCGCGCTGCAAAGCCACGCGCCGCCTCTGTGCTGAGCCCGAGCGCGAGCGCGCGGAGCGCAAACTCGTGTGCGGTCTCCGGCGTTAACCGAAACAGCGCGGGGCGCAGGACTGAGCGATAGAGCATCGGCGGTTCGTGCCGCGTGGGAGTTATGTAGAGCGAAGCGGGAGTTTAGCTTTTCGTCTCACAAATGTCATCGGAGTAGGGCTGGCGCAGGCTCACGTGCGGTTCGCGACCATTGCCTCAAGTTTCATTAACCGGATGTGAAGGCTCTCGCGATCAGTTGCTTCCATCCTCTTTTGTCCGCTCGCTTCAACATTGCTTCCGCCTCGTCCAGCGCGGGTTTATAGCAATGCGGCGGTCCATCACACCACGCGCGCTCGCGCGCCGTCTCGGCGTGCTGCCGCGCCGCCGCGCGGTCGCCCGCCGTCAGCGCGAGGCGCGCGAGAAAGTTGTGAATCTCCGCTTGCTTCAAGCGAAACTCACAGCGGTCGGCGATGGCGAGCGCATCTTCAGCATTAGCTCTTGCTTCCTGCATCTCGCCGCGCACGCGATACAAGCGCGCCACTGTAAGCAAGATGTCCGGCTCGGATTCCACTAGGTTGATACGGCGGCAGCGGGTGAGCGCTTCATCAAGGTACGTGGCTGCGGTTCTCAGGTCTTTTCCTTTCATCACTAGTGCTGCGCCTAACAACCATTCAGCTCGGATTATATCGCGTTCAACCTTTCCAACACCCGGGTATTCAATATCCTTAAGTCTTGTAGCTTCTCTTGCTGACTTGATGGCTTGAGAAGCGTCATGCCTGAGCAAGGCACTCTGCGCTCTATAAAGCCATGACGTTCCCCTCCACCATAGCCCGTCGAGCGTCTCGGTATGCAGTTTAATTCCTCTGTCAAACTCATTTTCTGCTTCATCGAACGCGCCGCGATAAGCGAGGAGAAGTCCTAATTCTTGATGATCAATGGCTTCGTCGAACAAGTTTGTTTCCTCTCGGGACAATTCAGCAGCGCGTTTTAGGTTCTGCTCCGCTGCTATGAATTCCCCAAGTTCAAGTTGGTTCCCGGCAATGTTCGCTAGTCCGATGGCGAGGTTACTACCTTGATCCAATTTCTCGCGGAGGATAATTTGCTGCTTTAACAGCGGCACTGCATTGCGTGGCTGACCCGAGAGACTGTAAGAGTTGGCTAGTTGGTTCTGCGCCCACCCTTGATTACCCTCTTCTTGTAACTGTGGGGGAGCATGTTCACCATTAGGAAAGAGCAAGCGCAGGAGATCGATTTGAGTTTGGTAAGCGCCGAAGCGGTAGAAGAGTGAGTCGGCGAGTTGATTCCTGAACAACTCTAGCGCTTCATCATACTGTCCCGCGCGGACGGTGTGGTGATAGAGTTCAATTGTGGGCGCGAGTTCCTCAATGCTTCGCACCTTGTCGCCATCAGGCGCGGGGATTGTCGCGAAATAGTCGCGTAGGCGGATGTGAACGCTCGTTTTATCGGTCAGGCGGTCATAGGCATAGTGCCGCACGATGGGGTGCAGATCAAAGCGGCTACGTGCTGTGTCGCGCTGCAAGAGCCCGCGCACGCGTAAATCTTCGAGCGCGGCGGCGAAATTCTTCTCGTCGCCAAAATCGTTGAAAATCGCGAGTGCGTCGTAGGTCATCGGGATGCGAAACGCCGCGATGCGTGAGAGCAGCGCGCTCTCTTGCGCGGGCAGGACGGCGTAGGACTGTTCGAGGACGTGGTGCTGTCGTTGGACGAGGTTGGCGTGAACGTCGTGGCGTGGCGCGGCGGCGATGTCGCCGGGCATTCGCGCGTCATGCTTAATAAGTCCAGAAAGTAGGCGCAGGCTCAGGGGGTGGTTGCCGTACTCTGCGCACACTTTGGCGATTTCGGCGGACGCTCCTTTCGTCACGCCCTGCGCGAGCATGAATGCCACCGCGTCGTCGCGCGGCAACTCTTTCAGCTCTTGCTTGAGCACGCCCGCCAGCGCTTCGCCCGCGCGATCTTCGAGGTCGCGCACCATGAGCCGCGTGGTCAGGAGCACCTTGGCACGCGACGCGCCCGCGGCGATGCCCGTCAGCCAGCGCGCGCCAATCTGGTCTACACACGCACGCTCCTCTTGCGAAGGGTCTTTGGTCTCGTCTTGTTGATACGCCGCGTTGAGACCGGCGTAGGCGCGTAGCTGTCGCTCGAATCCGTCGAGCACGAAGAGCACACGCTTGGTCTGCAACTGCTGGCGCAAGTCCTGCGCGCGGTCGTAAGTCGTCGGCAGACGCGCCGCGTCGATCGGCTGACCGCTCACGTACCGGAGCGCCTCGTCAATGAATTTAGCGAACGACGATTCGCCTTCGTAGAAAGACCACCACATCACGCCCTCGACCGTGGAGGCGGCGGGTTGAGCCGAAGCCAGCACGTCGTTCTTCATCCAGTACCAGGCGAGCGCGGATTTGCCCATGCCGCCCATTGCGATGAGCGCGCAAACCGGGCGCGCATCGTCGTCGAGCCACGCCGTCAACTCTTTTCTTTCGTTCACACGTCCGGTGAAGTTTTTTTGCAGACCGTATGGATGGACGAGGTTCGGTTGAATCGCGGTGGCAGGCTTTGGCGCGGGCGTTTGGTGAGGGGGCTGTGCGCTCGCGGCATGAGGCTGAGTTGCGGTCTCAGTTTGGGACGCGCTCGCGCGCCGTTTGAGTTTGACCGTGGGCGGGAGACCTAGTTCGAGTCCCTCAACTTCAAAAAAATAAAAGATGAGGGCAAGGGCTAAGAGGACGAGTGCAATCAGGACTGCCCAGCCGGTGGGAGAGAGGCGAGCCAGCAACCGCGTGAGCCATTCAGGCACAGACTTCCCTTCTTGCGCCAACACTTGCCAGAGGAAGGCGGCGAAACGTGGGCTGTCGCTGATGAAGGCGCTGATGTTAATCGTGAGCATAGGGCTGCCGGTGAAGACTGAAGACCCCTGTCGGCGGCTAGAATCTCGCAGCTACTCGAAGCTGTCAATGCTTAACTCGCGCGTGAAGGAGACATGGGAAGAAGACTGTGGCGCGCCAAAGCTCAACCCTCTTCAGCTTCCACGTCAAACTCTTGTCACGCGCCACACGCTCTGTTAGTATCCGCTGCCGATGGAGTTGGTTGAGAAAGTTCGGATCATGGACGGCGCGCGCATCAATCGCGCGCTGGCGCGGCTCGCCTCCGAGATCGTCGAGGAGAACCACGGCGCACGCGATCTCTATCTCGTCGGCGTGCAGCGACGCGGCGTACCGCTCGCGCACAGGCTCGCCGATAAGATCGCCGACCTCGAAGGCGCGCGCCCGCCCGTCGGCGTCATTGACATCACGCTCTACCGCGACGATCTCTCAACCGTCGGCGCGAACCCCATCGTCAACCGCACAGACTTGCCCGGCGGCGTCGATAATCGCAACATCGTCTTGATCGACGACGTGCTCTATACGGGGCGCACCATCCGTGCCGCGCTCGACCAACTCATAGACTTCGGACGACCCCGCCGCGTGCAACTCGCCGTGCTGGTGGATCGCGGCAGAGAGCACCGCGAGCTGCCCATCCAGGCGGACTTCGTCGGCAAGTTCGCACCGACAAAGCGGAGCGAGATTGTCAAAGTGCTGCTCAACGAATTTGACGGCGAGGAAGGGGTCGCGATTGTGGAACGACCCGCCGCAGAGAGCGCGGAGGAGAGGCGACCTTAACGGGTCGCCTTTTTTGTATCCGCGGCAAGGTGTGGGGAGGCTCATCGCGCCGGACAAACCCCGCGGAGGAGGGCGTGTGAAGACAGAGTCGCAGCGCAAACACCTGCTCGGCATCGGCGAACTCACCGCCGAAGAGATCACACACGTGCTCGACACGGCGGAAGGTTTCCGCGACATCTCGCGGCGCGAGATCAAGAAAGTCCCGACACTTCGCGGGCGCACGATCATCAACCTCTTCTTCGAGCCTTCGACCCGCACGCGCACCTCCTTCGAGATCGCCGGTAAGCGTCTCTCCGCCGACACCATCAACATCAGCTCTGCGGCTTCGAGCGTCACGAAAGGCGAGACGCTGCTCGACACCGCGCGCAACCTCGAAGCGATGTCGCCCGACTTCATCGTCATTCGCCACCCCGCTTCGGGCGCGCCGCACGCTCTTGCGCGCATCTGTCGCGCGGCGGTTATCAACGCGGGCGACGGCGCGCACGAGCACCCGACGCAGGCGCTTCTCGACGCGCTCACCATCCGCCAGCACAAAGGTCGCATCGAAGGTCTCGAAGTCGCCATCCTCGGCGACATCCTCCACTCGCGCGTCGCGCGCTCGAACACGCATCTCTTGACGAAGCTCGGCGCGCGCGTCCGCTTAGCGGGTCCCGGCACGCTCGCGCCGCCGGAGTTTGCGTCGCTCGTCGAAGCGGGCGAAGTGCGGATCGCGAATCGCGTCGAAGAGGCAATCGAAGGCGCGGATGTGGTGATGGTCTTGCGCATCCAGCGCGAGCGGCAGGAGTCGGCGTTCTTTCCCTCCTTGCGCGAGTACGCCGTGCACTTCGGTCTCAACCGCAAACGACTCGACGCGGCTAGACCTGTCGCCATCGTGATGCACCCGGGTCCGATGAATCGCGGCATCGAGATCGCGTCGGACGTCGCGGATGGCGCGCGCTCGCTCATCCTCGATCAGGTCGCCAACGGTCTCGCCGTCCGCATGGCTGTGCTCTACCTGCTCGACACTGGCTCGCTCCTCGGTCAGCGCGAAGTCGAGACGGCGAAGTCGGAGTCCGCCCTCGCGGAAACATTCGAGGCGGGATCGCGGACGAGAGAAGAGGCGACGCAGACTCAACTGCCACTCGAAGCGGAACTCGAACCCGTCCACGCCGCACAGACAACACTCGAAAGCGTCGAGTCGCCGCGAAGGTTTCGCGCGCACCGACCAAAAACAAACCGTGCGACCGACGGGCGCGACGGCGAGAGCGAACAACTGACCACGGACGACGGACAACTGACAACTAACGATGTCTCACTGAAAACTGAAAACTCAAAACTGAAAACTGTCCCATGAGATTGCTCATCGCCAACGGCTACCTGATCGATCCGACGCAAGGCACGGGCGGCGGACGGAATCTACTCATCGAAGACGGTCGCGTCGCATCATTGCCCGCGCGCGGCGACGGCGTGCCCGAAGGCGCGGAAGTTTTCGACGCGACGGGTTTGGTCGTCGCGCCCGGCTTCATAGACTTGCACGCGCACCTGCGCGAGCCCGGACAAGAATACAAAGAGACCATCGAGTCGGGTGCGGCTGCGGGAGTGGCGGGCGGGTGGACGAGCGTCTGCGCGATGCCGAACACCGATCCCGTCAACGACAATCCGGCGGTGACGCGCTTCATCATCGAGCAGGCGGAAGCCGCAGGGCTCGCCAACGTCTTTCCCGTCGGCGCGATCACGAAGAACTCAGAGGGCAGGGAACTCGCCGAGATGGGCGAAATGCGGCGCGCAGGGATCGTCGCCGTCACGGACGACGGTCGCTCCGTCCCTTCGGCGGGGATGATGCGCCGCGCGATGGAGTACGCGCGCGGATTTGATCTGACCGTGGTCGATCACTGTGAGGATCGCTCGCTCGCCGCAGGCGGCGTGATGCACGAGGGTAGTTGGTCGCTCCGGCTCGGCTTGCGCGGAAGCCCCGCGCTCGCGGAAGAGTTGGATGCGCTGCGCGATTGCGCGCTCGCGGAGCTGACGGGCGCGCGCCTGCACCTCGCGCACGTCTCGACGCGCGGCGCGCTCGAAGCCGTCAGGCGCGCGAAGGAGCGCGGGCTTAACGTGACCTGCGAGGTCGCGCCGCACCACTTCACGCTGACGGACGAGGCGGCGCGCGACTACGACACGAACACGAAGATGTGCCCACCCTTGCGCAGCCTCGCGCACCTCGAAGCGATCCTCGAAGCCCTGCGCGACGGGACTATCGACGCTATCGCCACAGATCACGCGCCGCACCATGCGGACGAGAAGGCGCTTGAATACGATCACGCGCCGAACGGCATCACCGGACTCGAAACCGCCATCGGTCTCGCCTTCGACCGCCTCGTGCATGAAGGCGTCATCAGTCTCGAACGACTCGTCGAACTGTGTTCGGTCAACCCTGCAAAAATATTCAGCCTTGAAGATCGCGGCACACT
>JAVXVR010000080.1:0-3086 GCA_032230165.1 Acidobacteriota bacterium
CAGTTGTCACGCGTCGGAATATCTTGCACCTGCTTTAAGCCCGTCCACACGGTGAGCCCCTCGCCTCCGTACGCTCAGCTTCACCAAAGGAGCTTCACATGAAAAGCCGCACGCGCCTCAAGCGCCACAATCCCACCATCGTCATCGAGAACAAAGCCACGAAGCTCGTCACGGACGACGAGATCGAAGGCATCATCCCCGCCCTACAGCGACAGGTGACGCGCCACTTCCAGCCAGCCTGGGGCATCGGCGCGGAACTCGTCTTCAAGAAAGGCGGCGCGCGCATCCCCAAGAACGTTTACCGAATCGTCGTCAAAGACAGGGCGACGAAGGAGGACGCGGGTTTCCTCGGCTACCACATCCAGAAGAGCGGCTACCCCCTGGCGCTCATCTTCGCCGAAGAGGACTTGAGCGACGACAAGACGATCAGCGTCACGCTCAGCCACGAAATTCTGGAGATGCTCGTCGATCCGCTGCTCAACCTCTACGCCTACCGACCGGGCAAGGGTCGCCACCGGCGCGAGCGCGGCTACTTCTACGAGGTCTGCGACGCCGTCCAATGCGAGCATTACAAGATCGACAATGTTGTGGTCTGCAACTTCGTCTATCCGGAGTGGTTCGAGTACGCCTGGCCCCGCGGCTCACGCAAGTTCGATCACCGTGGCTTGCTCCGCGAGCCGTTTGAAATCCTCAAGGGCTGCTACGCAGACATCTACGAGGCGGGTCGGGGCGCGCGCACCATCTGGGGCGACAGGACGCCGCTCAAGAAACGCCGCCACAGGCAGGACGCGCGCCTGACGATGAGTATGTTTTAATAACCAGCCGGGCGGTTGATTAAGAGTATGAGTTCGGGAGAGGCAACGGGCAGCCCCGCGAGGGGCGAAATATTTGTAGCCCACGGCGTGAGCCGTGGGAACAGCCACACCAACAATTTCAGTCCAGATCGAGCGGATTTCTGTAAACTTTGTCTTTGTCCTTGTCAGCGCGCTTCAACGCCTCGCGGAACTTCTCTTCAAGCAGCCGCTCGCGATCCTTGACCGAGCCCATCTCCTGGGCGAAGAGTTGATCGCGCGTCTGCTTCTGCCGCTCCATGTCCTTCGCCATCTCCTCGAACGAGGCGAGCGGCTTCGCCTTCTCCTCATGGGAGAGGAGCGTGCCGGTCTGCGCGTCGATGACGAGCATCGCTTCGCAGCAGGGGCAGATGATCGTGAAGCGTGCGGTGTCTGTCACGGCGTAACTCCTTCGTGCAAGAAAGTTCTGATGACGGCGCGTCCGCCGGGGCGGAGTATAGCATTTTACGACGCGCACGCGACTCGCAGCCCTTCCGCACAGTTGAAGATTACCACCGCCTATGGAAGAGCCGGACGCGAAAGCGGGAGCGACCGCGCACTCACGCGCGGTCGCTCCCGCTTCACCGATTTCCGTTGTCGCTCTAGTTAGTGCTTCACCGCGTTCTTGACAGTTCTGCCGACTTTCTTCGCGCCCGCGGCTGTCTTCTCGCCCACCGTCTTCGCCCCTTCGACGGTCTTGTCGGCGACGGTCTTCGCGCCCTCCGCAGTTTTCGAGCCGACAGTCTTCGCACCTTCGGCGGTCTTCTCGCCCACCGTCTTCGCGCCTTCGGCTGTCTTCTCAACCGCAGTCTTGCCGCCCTCGACGACCGCTCCGCCCGCGTCTCGTGCCTTGTCCGCGACGAAGCCCGCCGCGCCGGCGATGGCGTCGCCCGTCGCGCTCAGAGCCATATCAACTTTGTCTTCGGGCAGGTCGCGCATCTCTCCAGTGTCGCGCGCATAGACGCGCGCCGTGCGCTTGCCGCTTTTGGTCGTCACCACAACCTTCTCCACGCGCCCGCTCTTGAAGGTACGCGTCTCAGTGGTGACGCCGTTAGCTTCCGTCCGGCTGATCTCGGAAGTGTCAGTCGTCGAAGTCACGTCCGTGCTGCTGGTCGCGTTCATGTTGCTCGTGTTCGCCGAGTTCGCGTTGGCGTTAGTCGTGTTGGTGTTGTCGCCGCCCGCACAGGCGGAAAGCAAAGCCAGCGCCAGCGCGCATGAGCCGATGAATAAACTTTTTCGCACGTCCTCAATCCTCCAAGTTAAATAGAATAGACTTTTGCCTTCCCGTTTCTGAGCGCAACCAACGTGCCAGCCGGTGACCAACCTCGCCGTGCGGATCGACGGGCAATTATCAGTTTCATGCCTGAAGCGGGCGGCGAATGTGTACGATGGGGATGCAACGCTTCGGGCGCGCGTCTTTTTACCATACTTGCGCTCTCCCGCGCTTCTCTCGTCTGGAACGGCGCGCGCGCATCTTCAACCCGCGCCCGCCAGCCTTCTAATCTTCTCGCGCAAGTACCAGGAGATGTGCTCGCCATACTTCTCCTGCAAATCTCTGCGACGCCAGTCCTGACCCGTGATGACTCTACGACAAGCAGCTGCGCCGCAGCGACACTCCAACTCGTAATCATCGTCGTCGGTCGTCGCCCAGTCGTGCGTCAACTCCTCGCCCGCCTCGATGTCGCGCAGCGCGACGAAGACGATCTGCCCCGTAACGCCGATGTTCGGGTCGCACGAGTGGTTGCTGAAGATCATGCCGCCCTCGCGCTCCGCCGTCTCGACAGGACCGATGAAGAGGTCTTCGCCGATCTGAATCTCGGCGGGACCGAGTCGCGCCTCAAGCTCTCTCAACTTCGCGCGGTCGAAGACGTAGCCGCCCTTGACGCAGACGATTTCTCTGCGCGCGAACGGCGCGACCGCGAAGAGACCGCGCCCGTGGATCGCGCTCTCGCGCACCGCCGCCTTCGGCGACAGGTATGAGAGGTTGGTCATGAGCTTCTAGGGCTTCGCCCTATCATCGCTGTCGAACCGCGCTTCGATCACGTCGTCGCGGCGCGTGCCGTGCTCGCGTGAGAGGTCTGGGTACGTGCGTTGTTCGGCTAATACGTTTTCGAGTCCGAGTTTGCGCTCGGCGCGAAGGATCGCCTCGCGCTCGCCTTCGATCTCGGCGAACCAGCCGAAGGGCAACTCGTCTATGACGATCTCGACGCCGTCGAGCGTCCACGTCTCGCGCCGCTTCTCATAGACGAGCGCGGG
>JAVXVR010000096.1:0-10618 GCA_032230165.1 Acidobacteriota bacterium
TTCGATTGAAGAAGCGCGCGAGATGGCCGGTGACGAAGTCGAATTAGGAGATGCGCTCTTATTGCCTTTGCCACTGGAAGAATTGGGACGAATTGCGGCGCAGACGGCCAAGCAAATCTTATGTCAAAAGGTGCGCGACGCCGTGCGCGCTCAGGTCTACGAGCAGTACATCGACAAGGTCGGCGACCTCGTCAACGGCATGGTCAAGCGTTTCGAGCGCGGCGACATCATCGTCGATCTCGGCAACGTCGAATCCTTGCTGCCGCGCAAGGAACAGTCGCGCGGCGAGCAGTGGAATCAGGGCGAGCGCGTGCGCGTCGTCATCGACGACGTTTTGAAGGAGGCGAAGGGACCGCAGATCATCGTCTCGCGCTCGTCGCCGGAGTTGTTGAAGAGACTCTTCGAGATGGAAGTGCCGGAGATTTACGACGGCACGGTCGTCATCAAGAGTGCCGTGCGCGAGCCCGGCGAGCGCGCCAAGATCGCCGTCTCTTCGACCGAGCGCGACGTTGACCCCGTGGGCGCGTGCGTCGGCATGAAGGGCTCGCGCGTGCAGGCGATCATCAGGGAGCGTCGCGGCGAGAAGATCGACATCATCGAGTGGTCGGAAGAGCCTTCCGTTTTTGCGGCGAACGCGCTGTCGCCCGCCAAGGTCAATCAGGTGCGCATCACCGACATCGAGAGCCGGCAGATGGAAGTGATCGTCAACGAGGATCAGCTCTCCTTAGCTATCGGCAAGCGCGGGCAGAACGTGCGACTCGCGACGAAGCTCGTCGGTTGGAACATAGACATCCGCAGCGAGGAAGAACTCAAGAAGGAAGTCGCCGAGCAGATGGGCGCGCTCATCGCTTCGGGCGGCGCGGTTCCTCTGACCGCGCTCGAAGGCGTGACGGCGGCGACCTCAGCCGCCCTCGCCGAGCATGGCATCGAAGACATCGACGCGCTCGCCTCGACCGACATAGACACGCTCGTCGAAATGCTCGACACGAGTCTCGACGAGGCGCAGGCGATCCTCGATTCGGCGCATCGGATCGTCGCGGCGCGCGAGCGCAGCAAGCAGCTTGAGGACGAGGCAGCGGCGGATGGCGTCGTCGAAGCCACTGGCGACGAGACGACTGAAGCCGCGCCCGGTTCCGAGTCCGCCGCGACTGAAGCCGAAGCCGGAGTTGATGCAGCGCCGGCGGCAGATGTGCAGACAAGCGACGAAGCGGGTGAGTCGGGCGTCGAAGGCGAAGAGGTTGAGCAGCACGCTTACTCTGCCGAGGCTGACCCGAACGTTGAGGCGGATGAGGTCGAGCCGTCAAACGCGATGACCAATGCCGGGTACGACGAGGCGGTCGAGGGACGCTCGCCGTACCACATGGGGTTGGATGTTCCGGCGGAGGATTCAGCCGACCCGGTCGCGCTGAGCGAGGGTGATCCGATCTCGGTGGACGAGTTGGCGCTCCAAGACGCGGGGCGCGACCTGCGACCCGACACGATCACGCCTTCGCCGACTCTCTCTTCGACCGACGCGGCGATCCTCGCCGAAGCGGAAGCGGCGGAAGAGGGCGAGCCGCCGGTCGAGGAAGATGCGCCGCTCTCGCCCAATGTGTCGGCGACGGAAGCTTCCGCCCCCGAAGTTCAAGTTTCGTCCGAGCCCGCACCTGTGTATCGCGAGCAGGCGAACGATGAAGAAGGCGCTGATGAAAATGAGAAGCAGGATGCTTCCCGAAGCGCCGAGTGAGCGCCGCCGAGGCGCGCGCGTCGTCTGCCCGGGCGGCGCGTTGTGGTGTGACTCGCCTTAGAGCGAACCGCACGTCGCTGGTCTGACCGGAGACCTTACGCGCGCGGTCAAGAGTGGGAACGGGGCGGAGTCCTTGGTCAAACTTTGAAGCGCGCGACGCCGTTCTTTTGAAGCGTCGAAGTTAAGGAGTTCATGTCAGCCGTTACGTCCAAGATTCGTATCTACGATCTCGCCAAAGAGCTGAAGCTCGAATCCAAGCGCCTCATCGAAGAGATCAAGCGCGAAGGCGTCGACGTGTCCGTGCCCTCGAACACGGTCTCGAAAGAGCTGGCGGAGAAGATTCGCAACCGCTACTTCCCCAAGAGTGCGCCCCCCAAAGAACGCTCCATCCGCGTCATCAAGCACAAGGTGGAAGCACCTGCTCCGGCAGCGGAGGCTGTGTCGGCGGACGTTCACGTCTCCGTCTCGCCCGAAGCGCAAGCGGCGACACTCGCGACGGAAGCGCCGGTCGCGCCGCCTGCGGAAGATCAGGCGGCGAGCGCGGCAACACCGAAGCCTTCGGTCGCGCGCCTCGTCAAAAAACTCCCGCCCGCACAGCGCGCCGAGCCACCCGCCGCAACGCAAGCCTCGCCAGTTGAGAGTGCAGCGCCGGCGACGGCGGCTGAGATCGAATTTGACGATGCGGCGGCAACCGCATCACAGGCGTCGGCTCAAGCGTTGACCGAAGACGCGCCCCAGCTTCAGACCAACGAGTCGGCTTCACAGCCGCAGGCGCGACAGGTGCGGGTCTTAAGACCGACGCAGGCTGCGCTCGATTCCGGCATCAAGCACGGCGAGCGCGCCCCCGCGCCCGTCGTCGCTGTGCCCGCGGCTGTGCCGACGCGCGAGCGTGGCGGGCGTGGCGGGCGTGGCAGGCGCGACGCATCGTTCGAGCCGCACGGCACGCCGGGCGAGAGTGCGAGCCCGCAGACGGTTTACACGCCCCCAGCGGACGCGCGCCGCCCCGGAGGTCGCTCCGCGCGCTCGCGCCGTGGCGGCGCGCCCATCGGCGACTCGCGCGGTAGGGGTGGTCGCTTCGACCGTGACTATGTCGCGCCGGGTCGCGCGCTCTCGCTCGAAGATCGCATCAAGGGATCAATGACGGGCGGTACGGGCACGGCGGTTGACGAGTTGAAATCAGTGCGCCTCGTCGAAGGCTCGACCGTCAAAGAGTTCGCCGAAAAACTCGGCATCAAGCCGAAGGAAGTGGTCGCGCTGCTCCTCCAGCGCAAAGTCTTCGCGACGATCAATCAGGCGCTCGACAACGAGGTGGCATCGGAACTCGGTCGCCGCTTCGGTTACGACGTGCAGTTCGTGCCTTTCGAGGAGATGGTCGCCGAAGAGGAGTTTGAGGAACTGATCGCGACCGACGCCGACGATGTGGAGTTGCCGCGCGCGCCCGTCGTCACCGTCATGGGTCACGTCGATCACGGTAAGACCTCTCTGCTCGACGCCATCCGCGCCACCGAGGTCGCGGCGGGCGAGGCGGGCGGCATCACGCAGCACATCGGCGCGTACAGCGTGCAGGTGGCGAGCGCCGACGCGCCGAACCAGTTGCGCCGCGTCGTCTTCCTCGACACGCCGGGTCACGAGGCGTTCACGATGATGAGGGCGCGCGGCGCGAAGGCGACCGACATTGTCGTCCTCGTCGTCGCGGCAGACGACGGCGTCATGCCGCAGACCATCGAAGCTATCGAGCACGCGCGCGCCGCGCACGTGCCCATCGTCGTCGCCATCAACAAGATCGACAAGCCGGATGCCAACCCCGCGCGCGTCAGGCAGGAGTTGGCGAAGCAGGGCTTGAACCCCGTGGAATGGGGCGGCGAGACCGAGATGGTCGAAGTCTCCGCCAAGCAGCGCACGAACCTCGAAGCGCTGTTGGAGACCATCCTGCTCTCGGCGGACATTCTGAACTTGAAGGCAAGCCCGACGCGTCTCGCTTCCGGCGTCGTGCTCGAAGCGAAGCTGGATCGCGGGCGCGGCGCGGTGGCGACCGTGCTCGTGCAGCAGGGCACGCTCCACGTACACGATCCGTTCATCGCCGGTCAGGTCTTCGGCAAGGTGCGCGCGATGTTCGATGACCGCGGGCAGGCTGTCACCGTCGTCGGACCTTCGACGCCCGTCGAGGTGCTCGGTCTGCAAGGCGTGCCGCAGGCGGGAGACACTTTGCAGGTCGTCGCCGACATCTCGCGCGCGCAGAACATCTCCGATCACCGGCAGACGCTCGCGCGGCAGAGCGCGCTTCTGCAATCAACGAAGCGCGGCATTGAGGCTCTGGGTCAGAAGGAAGTGAAGGAGCTGCTGGTAGTCCTGAAGGCAGACGTGCAGGGCTCGGTCGAGGTGTTGAAGAGCACGCTAACGAAACTTTCGACCGAAGTGGTGAAGGTCAAAGTCATACGCTCCGGCGTCGGCGCGATCACGGAGTCGGACGTGCTCCTGGCGTCGGCGACGCAAGCCGGGGCGTCGAACAGCGCGGTCGTCATCATCGGCTTCAACGTGCGCCCCGAGTCGCGCGCCAACGACTTGGCGAAGTTCGAGCACGTGGACATACGTCTCCACTCGATCATCTACAAGGTCGAGGAGGAGATACGCGCGGCGATGATCGGGATGCTCGACAAGATCGAGACCGAGCGCGTGCTGGGCAAGGCGGACGTGCGCATGGTCTTCAAAGTGCCGCGCGCCGGAAACGTCGCCGGCTGCATGGTCACGAGCGGCGTCATCCGACGCACCGGGCGCGCACGCCTCATACGCGACGGCGTGGTGGCGTGGGAGGGCGGCATCGGGTCTCTGCGCCGCGTTAAAGACGACGTGTCCGAAGTGCGCGAGGGCTTCGAGTGCGGCATCGGGTTGGAGAACTTCAACGACGTGAAGGTCGGCGATCAGATCGAGTGCTACATCGTCGAGCAGGTCGCCGCAACGGAACTTTAGTTTCAAGTTCCAAGTTGAAGGTTTCAAGTTGAAAGTCGCGAACCTGAAACTTGGAACTTGAAACCTGAAACTGCTTTATGCGGAGACCCGAAAGAGTTGCAGAGCAGGTGCGCGAGGAGATCGTGCAGATCGTCGGCTACGAGCTGGACGACCCGCGCGTGGCGATGGTTACGGTGACGGACGTGCGTATGTCGGATAATTTGCGCGACGCGAACGTCTATGTGACCGTCGCGGGGACGGACGAGGAGGCGGCGAAGGCTTTGAAGGCTTTGCAGAAAGCCGCGCCCTACGTCCGCCGCCAGCTCGCCACGGAACTGAACCTGCGCCATGCGCCTGTGATCAACTTCGTCCGCGACATCATCGAGGAGCGCGCGGTGCGCGTCGAAGACCTGCTACAGGGAATCAGCCGTGACAGCCCGTCGCCGCTCGACGCGACCAATGAGGCTGTCGAAGAGGAAGGAGACACAGGGGTGACAGGTGACAAGTGACGAGTGACAAGCAAATCCGTTCGGAGATTTTGCTTGTCACTCGTCACTTGTCACCTGTCACCCTTTGAAATTATGCTCAGCCAAGTCGTCGATCTCATCGTGGCGAAGCAGCGCTTCGCCGTCACTTCGCACGTGCGCCCCGACGGCGACGGTTTAGGTTCAAGTCTCGGTCTCTACTGGCTCTTGCGCGCGCTCGGCAAAGACCCGGAGGTCGTCATGCACGACCCCGTGCCGCACGCCTACCAGCGGCTGCCCGGCGCATGCGAGGTGCGCGTTACCACTGGGATCGATAGGCAGTACGACGCGGTCTTCGTCATCGAGTGCTCTGACGTTTCGCGCCCCGGTCTCGCAGACCTGGAGAAACAACTCGTCGTCAACATCGATCACCACGCGACGACTTCACTATTCGGTCAGATCAACTGGATCGACGCGACCGCTTCCGCCGTCGGCGAGATGATCTACAACCTCTGCAAAGCCATCGGCGTGCGCCCGTCGAAAGAGATCGCCGAGTGCGTCTATACGGCGCTTTTGACCGACACGGGCTCGTTCCACTACTCGAACACGTCGGAGCGCACTTTCAAGGTGGCGTCGGAACTGGTGCGCGCCGGAGTGAAGCCCGCGAAGATTTCGCAGGCGGTTTTTTCAAATTACCCCTGGAGCAAGCTGGAACTGTTGAGCCACGTGCTCGCGACGGCGCGCCACGACCCATCGGGGCGCGTCGCCTCGATGCACCAGACTTTGGAGATGCAGGCGGCGGCTCGCGCTTCCGAAGAGGACAGCGACGGGTTCGTCAACTACCCGATGAGCTGCGGCGAGATCGAGGCAGCGACGTTCATCAAAGAGACCGCGCCGGGCGTCTATCGCACGAGTTTGCGCTCGAAGGGCGAGGTCAACGTGGCGCGTATCGCCGAGCGGTTCGGCGGCGGCGGTCACCGCAACGCCGCCGGTTGCACGCTCTACGGCGATCTCGCGGAGGCGGAGCGCACCATGATGGAGATGCTCGTCGAAGCAGTGGATTTCAGTCTGCACGAGAGCCAAGCGCCACGCCTGAACGCCCCGCGCTCCACCGAAGCGATCGAGGCGCTCAACGCCGAGCGCGAAGAGATTGATTCATTGATTCACTGATTCATTTATCCATTGTTTCAATGGCTGATTGAATCAATGATCAAATGATACAATCGCCTCAGTTCAACGTTCATCATTTCTCTATGACTTGGTTCCGTAAAAAGGAACTGAAGATCGAGCCCGTCCCGGCGGACGAGCGCGTCGTCAAGACCGAGGGCATCTTCGTCAAATGCCCGGAGTGTGAAGCGGCGCTCTACAAGCGCGAGCTTGAAGAGTCGCTACAGGTCTGCACCCACTGCAACTACCACTTCCGCATCGGCGCGCGTGAACGTCTCTCGATGCTCTTCGATGACGAGAAGTACGAAGAGCTGGATGCCGAAGTCATCTCCGGCGATCCGCTCAACTTTACAGACACCAAGCCCTACAAGCAGCGACTCGAACAGGCACGCCGCGCCACGGGTCTGCCCGAAGCGATCATCAACGCGCGTGGATTGATCGGCGGGCACGCGGTCTATGCCGGGGCGATGGACTTCAGCTTCCTCGGCGGCTCGATGGGCACGGCGGTCGGCGAGAAGGTGACGCGCATCATCGAGCGCGCCATCGAGGATCGCTCCGCCGTCATCACCATCACCTCTTCGGGCGGCGCGCGGATGCAGGAGGGCACGCTCTCACTCATGCAGATGGCGAAGATCGCCGCCGCGCTCGCGCGTCTCGAAGAGGTGCGACTCCCGTTCATCTCTGTGCTCACAGACCCGACCACGGGCGGCGTCACCGCCAGCTTCGCCATGCTCGGCGACGTGATCATGGCGGAGCCCAAGGCGCTCATCGGATTTGCCGGACCGCGCGTCATCGAGCAGACCATCCGTCAGAAGCTGCCGAAAGACTTTCAACGCTCCGAGTTCCTGCTCGAACACGGGATGCTCGACATGATCGTTGACCGCCGCGAGATGCGCCAGACGATCATCCACCTGCTCACGTTCCTGCTCAACCCCGCGATCAAAGCGGATCGACGACGCGCCTTCGACGCTGGCGACAACGGCAACGATCCGGACTCCGCGCTCACGCCGGAAGACCTCCGCCCCGCCGACGCTCAAGCGCAGCCCGAAAAGTCCAAGACCGAGAAGTAGGCTATCGCGCCCGCCACGTCTAACGGTACGAGTCAAATTAAACCGAACGAGCCTTGATAACATCGCCAATAGGCGTATTATCTGGAATCCTATTGTTTTGCGAAGTGTTTAACCTAACTACACGCGGAACAAGTTATTGTAGCGGACTGCCCGCCAGCGAGTCTTTGATCAAGGCTGTGTGGTTTCTTTCAGGTCACGTATCAAGGAAACACCTCTGTCTCACCCCCGGAAGAAAGGCAACGACCATGAGATTAAGTTCCCGGAAAAAAGCCGCGATGCTCTTCGCCAGTCTGGTTTCGATGATGCTCTTAATGGATGGAGTTTCGACTGCGGCGCGCGTGTTGCCGAATCCCGTGCTCGTGTTCACCGGGCAGGAGTCCTATGAGGCTAATGGCAAGCAGTGGACACGCTACAAGTTCGAGGTTGATAACCGGGCGGACTATCCGAATGAGATGTTCGCCGCCGCGCCGGAACTGCCCCCCTGCGGAAAGAACACCAAAGCTTCGCGCACCTGGGTTGACCTCTATGACCAGAGCGGAAAACGGCTCTACGGATTTTGCGCCCTCGGAAGCCGCGACGGGCTCGCCCAACTATGGTTTAATCTGGAAACAGATGTCATTCCCCCTAGTTGGATTTACCTTGAGATGACCGACCGCAAGACGAACACTAAGTACAAGTCGAATCTGGCTGAGACCGTCATGTAGAGAAGAATGACTTTCCAGCTTCCGTGTTCGCGGATTAACGCTGTTCGCCCATGACTTTCGACAAGGCGGCTCAGTATCTGCTCGGTCTGGGTCACGAGACGCTGGCGATCAAGCTCGGACTCGCTAACGTCGAACGTCTGCTCGCCGCGCTCTCTCACCCCGAACGGGACTTCCCCGCCGTACAGATCGCGGGCACGAACGGCAAGGGCTCGACCGCCGCGATGCTCGACGCGATGTTGCGCGCCGCCTCTGTTCGCACAGGTCTCTACACCTCTCCGCATCTCGTCTCGATCACCGAGCGCATTAAGATCGGCGGGCGCGAGATCAGTCGCGCGGACTTCGCGCGTCACACGGAGCGCGTGCGCGCGGCGGCGCTGACTATGCGCGACGCGACGGGCGCGCTTCCCAGTTTCTTCGAGCAGGTGACGGCGATTGCGCTTCTAGCTCTCAGCGACGCGCGCGTCGAACTCGCCATCCTCGAAACGGGCTTGGGCGGGCGGCTCGACGCGACGACCGCCGCGCGCGCCGCAACGGTCGGCATCACGCCCATCGCGCTCGATCATCAGGAGTACCTCGGCACAACGCTCACAGAGATCGCCGCTGAGAAAGCCGCCATCATACGCGCGGGCACGGACGCGGTCGTCGCGCCGCAGTCGCCCGACGCGCTCGCCGTCATACTCGCGCGCTGCCGCGAGGTGGGCGTCACGCCGCGCTTCTCGACGAGCGACATTACAGTGATGGGTGTAACCGATGACGGTCGGCTGCGCGCGACCTTCCGCACCATTGAAGACTTGTACGAGAACGTCTTGCTCTCACTGCGCGGTCGCCACCAACTGACGAACGCCGCGACGGCAATCGCGCTCGCCGAACTTTTGCGCGCGCGCGGCTTCCCGCAACTCACGCGCGAACGGATAGTCGCCGGTCTCGAATCCGCCGAGCATGCGGGCAGACTCGAACTTATTACGGGCGAGCCCGCGCTCCTCCTCGACGGCGCGCACAACCCTGCGGGCGCGCGCGCGCTTAGCGACTACCTCGACGAGTTCGTGCGGGCACCCGTCACGCTCGTCTTCGGCGCGATGCGCGACAAGGATTTAACCGAGATCGCCGCCGCGCTCTTCCCCGCTGCCGACCGTCTCATCCTGACTGCCATAGACAACCCGCGCGCCGCCGCACCCGACGCGCTCCGAAACTTCGTCCCTGCATCGTTCGATCCCGCGAAAGTCTTTCTCGCTTCGTCTTCCATCGAAGCCCTGCGCCTTGCACGTGAGTTGACGCCGCACGACGGCATGGTCTGCATCACGGGCTCGCTCTACCTTGTCGGCGAAATTAAATCGCTGCTCGCGGGCGGCGGCGCTTGAATCGCCGATGTGAAAGACTTAGATTGTCTTACCTGAAGGCTCGGATGGAAGAGAAGCAAAAACGCTGGCTGATCGTCGCGCTGGTCATCGCCTGTGTCGGCGTCGCCGGTCTTGCTGTGCTCGGTGTCATCGCGGGTATCGCTGTGCCCGCGTGGTTATCAAGCGCGCGTGCGGCGAACGAGGCGGCGGTCATCGCCACACTCAACAAGATCGCCGCCGAAGAGCAAACCTACTACCGCGAACACGGCTCATACGCGAGTTTCGATCAGCTCATAGAAGCGGGTCAGCTAGATAAAAGGTTCGCGGGTGAGTTCACGACCGTCGCTAAGGGCTACATCATCACACAGAATGTGACACCGAAGGGTTCCAGCGCGCCGAGAGCCTTCAGCCTCAACGCAGACCCGCAGCAAAACGAGGGCTTCAGTGCCACAGGCAAGCGTCACTTCTACATGAATTCCGCAGACGCGGCGATTCATTACAATGAAGAACACCCAGCGACCGACGACGATCCCGTGCTTGGCAGCGAGCCTTAATGGTCAGCGTCCCTGGCAGCTAATCTGACAGTCGTCTCTTTAGGGCAATATGGACACATCACACAAGGAAGCGCCGGAAGTTCTCGCGAGCGAGGATGTCTTTACGGGTCGCGTCTTCACGGTCTCGGTGGACACGGTGCGCGAGGGCGAGCGGACGCATAAGCGCGAGGTCGTGCGCCATCCCGGCAGCGCGGCGATCGTCGCGGTCTACGACGACGGCACGGTCTGTCTCGTCCGCCAGTACCGGCATCCGACGGTGAAATACCTGCTGGAGATTCCCGCCGGGAGCCGCGACGAGTTCGAGTCGCCCGAAGTGTGCGCCGCGCGCGAGTTAGAAGAGGAATTGGGCGTCGTCGCAGGGAACTGGGAGAAGCTCGCGGAGTTTTTCGTCTCGCCGGGCTTCTGCGCCGAGAAGATGTGGGTCTATCTCGCGACCGATCTCACAGAGACCGAGCGCCGACCCGAAGACGACGAAGACCTCGAATTAGTCCGCCTCAGTTTCGCGCGCGCCTTCGAGATGATCGAAGCTAACGAGATCGAAGACGCCAAGACGATCATCGGTCTGCAACTCGCCGCGCAGGCGTTAGGGCGAGAGTAGAAAACGGGCGGCGGCGATAATTTGAGTTGCTCCGCCTTTTGCCTTTTGTCTC
>JAVXVR010000144.1:0-4937 GCA_032230165.1 Acidobacteriota bacterium
GGGGGCGCGCGAACAACCGCCCATACGCGGACGCATAGAGTTTCGCGACCTGCACTTTCGCTACAACGAGCATTCGCCCGAAGTCCTGAGCGGCATTGATCTCGCTATCGAAGCCGGGCAGACGGTCGCCTTCGTCGGGCGCACGGGCACGGGCAAGTCAACTCTAATGAACTTGATCCCGCGCCTGCTCGATCCGCCACCCGGCACAGTTTTCGTTGACGGCGTGGACGTGCGCGACTATCCGCTTGCACAGTTGCGCGCGGCAATCGGCTACGTGCCGCAGGAGACTTTCCTCTTCAGCGACGCGCTCGCTGAGAACATCGCGTTCGGCGTCGAAAAGTCGGCGCGCGCAGAGGTCGAGTGGGCGGCGGAGATCGCGGGACTCTCAGACGACGTGCGCGACTTCCCCGGAGGCTTCGACACGCTCGTCGGCGAGCGCGGCATCACGCTCTCCGGCGGGCAGAAGCAGCGCACCGCGATTGCGCGCGCCGTGCTCCGACAGCCGCGCATACTCATTCTCGACGACGCGCTCTCGTCCGTGGATACTTACACGGAGGAGAAGATTCTCGCGCAACTGCGCGGCGTGATGCGCGAGCGCACGAGTCTCATCGTCTCGCACCGCGTCTCGACCGTGCGCGATGCAGACTTGATCTGCGTCCTCGAAGGCGGTCACATCGTCGAGCGCGGCACGCACGACGAACTGCTCGCGCGCGGCGGCGAGTACGCAGCGCTCTACGAGCGGCAGTTGCTCGAAGAAGAGTTGGCGGCGAGTTGAAATTTGTGCAGGTTTGCGTGCAGGAGTCTCCCATGATGAACCAAAGACCCACTCAATCGCTCGCGGGCGCACGCTTCCGAGGTTTGCTGATCATCTGGGGCGCGCAGATTCTCTCGCTCGTGATCTTCTTCGCGCTCATGCAAATGATCAGCTCGACGGGGCACGCCGAGGGCAGCCAGCCGCTTCTGCTCGCGCTCGCCGCGACGGCGCTCGTCGCTTTCGGTCTCTCGTTCGTGATGAAGTCAAAGCTGCTTGCGCAGGCGGCTCGCGAGCGGCGACCTGATCTCGTGACGACCGCCTACATCATCGCCTTCGCGCTCTGCGAGGCGTGCGCGCTCTTCGGGCTCCTCGCGCACTTCACGACGGGCGCGCGCGAGGCGCTCTACTTCTTTATCCCGGCGGCACTCGGCTTCCTGTTGCACTTCCCCCGCCGCCGCCACTTTGACGACGCCGACGCCAACAACGGCGCAGGGCAGGGCTTCAAGAGCACTTTTTAACTTTTACCGAACCGGATTTCACACGAAGAGCATGTCAACCGCAGTCCAACAGTTCCATGAAGAAGAGGCGATAGGCAAAACCTACGACTCGCAGATCACGCGCCGCCTGATGCGCTACCTGAAGCCTTACCTGCGGCTGCTCACGCCCGCGCTTCTGCTGACGCTGACGCTTAACGGCTTGAACGTGCTGCAACCGAAGTTCACGCAGTGGGCTATCGACTGGCACATCCTCCCGGCGCACGATGGGCAACTTCCGTTTGGCGTCGCGATGCGCGGTCTCATGTGGCTCGCGCTCGCCGCGCTCGGCGTGCGCGCGCTCATCTTCGCCTTCTCCTACGTCCAGACGGTGTTGCTCGAATCGGTCGGGCAGCGCGTGATGTACGACCTACGGAGCGAGCTTTACCAGAAGCTGCAACGCCAGGAGGTCGCCTACTTCGACCGCCACCCGGTCGGGCGCATCATGACGCGCCTCACCTCGGACGTGGATGCCTTGAACGAGCTGTTCACCTCCGGCATCACCGACGTGCTCGGCGACGTGGTCATGATCGGCGTGATCATCGTCATCATGGTGGTGATGGACTGGCGTCTGACGCTCGTCACGCTCACGACCGTGCCGCTCCTCTTTGCCGCGACGACGTGGTTTCGCAAGCACGCGCGGCGCGGCTACGACATGGTCAGGACGCGCATCGCACGCATCAACTCTTTTTTGCAAGAGCACCTGTCGGGCGCGCAGACCGTCCAGATTTTCAACCGCGAACGCAAATCCCGCGCGCAGTTTCACGATCTCAACGACGCTTACCGCAACGCCAACGTCGAGACGATCCTCTACTACGCGATCTTCTTCCCGCTCGTGGATTTCATCGGAGCCATCGGCATCGCGCTCGTCATCTGGTACGGCGGCTACCACGTCATGCACGGCGGCGCGACCGCGCTCACCTTAGGCGCGCTCGTCGCGTTCATACAATATTCGCAGGCGCTCTTTCAGCCGATCCGAGACATCTCGGATAAGTACAACGTGCTGCAAGCCGCGATGGTCGCCTCGCACCGCATCTTCCGCACGCTCGATCAACCCGTCCTGGTCTTGCCGCCCGCCGAGCCGAAAATACGCGGGCGCGCGCGCGGGCGCATCGAGTTCGATCACGTCTGGTTCGCCTACAAGGGTGAGGACTGGGTCTTGAAAGACGTTTCCTTCGCGGTCGAGCCCGGACAGTCGGTCGCCCTCGTCGGTCACACAGGGTCGGGCAAGACGACGATCACGAACCTGCTCATGCGTTTCTACGACGTGCAGCGCGGGCGCGTCATGCTCGACGGCGTGGACGTGCGCGAGTGGGACTTACAGTCGCTACGTGAGAACTTCGCGGTCGTGCTGCAAGACGTTTTCCTGTTCAGTGGGACGATTGAGGGCAACATCCGTCTGGGTCGCGAAGAGATCACAGAGGAGCGCGTGAATTGGGCGGCGCGCGAGGTGCACGCCGACGAGTTCATCCAGCGGCTGCCGGAGAAGTACAAAGCCGAGGTGCGCGAGCGCGGCGCGGGGCTCTCGGTCGGTCAGAAGCAACTGATCAGCTTCGCACGCGCGCTCGCCTTCGACCCGGCGCTCCTGATTCTGGACGAGGCGACCAGCTCCATCGACACGGAGACCGAGCAACTCATCCAGCAAGCCATCGAGCGCGTCATGCGCGACCGCACTTCGATCGTCGTCGCGCACCGCCTCTCGACCATCCAGCGCGCAGACCGCATCGTCGTCCTCCACCACGGCGAAATCCGCGAGATGGGCACGCACCAGGAACTACTCGCCTTGCGCGGTCTCTACTGGCGGCTCTACAAGCTCCAGTACGCCGACAGCTCGCGCGACGATGCCGCGTCCGACGACGATGAGGCGCGCACGGACTTCACGAGCGGGCAGTTGCAATACGGAGACTGACAGCCGTCGCCGCAGCAGCCAAAGGGCAGAAGCCCGACCGTAAGGGAGGGCGTCTAGGCGCGGATGCCAAAGACGCCCTCCCTTTACGGTCGGGCTTCTGCCTTAGACTCTACCGCCCGTGCTACGGCTTCGGCGTCGCGGGCATCACGAAGACGCTCGCATCCACAGGCACGTTCGTTTTGATCTCGGTGAACTTGCGGATCGTGAACGGGTTGTTCGGGTTGACGCCGGAGGTGCGGATCGTGAACGGCATCTTGACGCCGTCAACGTCGCGGTAGTCTTCGTAGTCAACCTGTTCGGGCACGTCGTTGATGAAGAGCGCGCGGACGGTGAGTTGCCGCAGCAACAGTCCCGTCTGCTGATCGAAGTAGAAGAGCTGCCTGACGTTCGGCGCGGGCTTCGCTTCGAGCACCCACGCTGCGGCGTCGCCTACGCGACCGCGACCGAGCAGGCGCATCTGCGGGAACGGCTCGGCGATCTTAATTGGCATGAGGTAGCGCGAGACGTTCCTCAAGTCCGCTAGCTCCGCCGCGTTTAACTCGCGCGCACCCCGGGCGTTCGTCGTCCAGCCGCTCGCGCCGTTGATGCCCTGCCTGACCTCGCCCGCCGCCTGCTGCCCCTGCGCCGGGATCGTCGCCACGATGTAGAGCTTGTCCGGATCGGCGACGGTTATTTCGTAGGGCGCCGCCCCGCCGCGCGCACCCTCGCGCGTGCCGCGCATGACGCGCGTCTTTAGTTTCGCCACCGCCTCGCGACCGCCGACCGCTGCGACGTACTTCGCCAGCACCTCTTCGGCGGTCGGTCGCGGCGTCTGCGCCGACTGTCCGCCGGGTGCGCCGGGTTGACCGCCCTGCGGCGGTGCGCCTGCGGGGGGCTGACCACCTTGCGGCGGCGCGCCGGGCTGTGCGCCGGGCGCGCCTTGTCCCCCTTGACCGCCCGCCGGGCGCTCCTGCGCCGCGGCTATAGGCAGGCGCGGCAGGTGCGGCGCGCCGCTTCGACCTTGATGACAGGTGAAGCAACTGATGCGCGTGCCGCCGAATGCCGCGAGGTGGTGGCTGTTCATCTCCATCTGCATCTGGATCATGGCGCGCGCCGTCTTCTTCTCCTCCTTCGCGTCGCTCACGAAGTCCAAGCCGTTGCCCGCGGCGTTGCGCGCGTGGCAGAAGTCGCAGCGCACGCCGAGCGACGTGGCGAAGAAATCCATCGTCGTACTCAGCTCGTCCGCTGGCATCCCCTTCAGCACCTGAATGTTTTTATAGACCTGCTCGGCAGGCGCGTTCGCCGGAGGCTGACCCGACCCGCCGACGGGCTGCTGCGCGCTCGACTTGAAAGTCCAGCTCGCGGCGAAGAGGCACGCGAAGAGCGTGATTATGCCAAGCCTCAATGTCTGTCCGATGTTCTTAACCCTCACGAGATGTGCTCCTTTTCCAAAGTTTGAGGAGGGATGACGACGACGAAGACCAACGATCACAGACGCGCGGCGCACAGGCGCAAACGTTGACGCGGCTGTGATCAGGTCTCAGAAACTTTCTGTCACGAATCAAACCACTCTGCACTGAAAGTGCAGAGATTTGAAGAGGACTGAAAGTCCTACTCCTCCAAGATGAAGTTGTTCGTTTCCTTGTTCGACGGATGCCGATGATGCTCCAGATATTCCTGCACCATCTCTTCCGTGATGTTGCCCGTGCTCCACGCGCCGTAGCCTATCGCCCAGAAGTGCCGCCCCCAGTATTGCTTCTGT
>JAVXVR010000147.1:0-6668 GCA_032230165.1 Acidobacteriota bacterium
AAGTTCGTTTGCCGAGCGTGTCGTGGCGGACGTAAGCCCAGGAGAAGTTCGGCTCGACGCCCGACGAAGTTTCCGCGACGAGCGAGATCGTGCCCGTCGGCGCAATCGTCGTCGTCTCGTAGTTGCGCGGCGTGAGCATGTCAGCGGGGATGCCGATCTCGTCGTGCAGAAACTTATCGTAAGCCTCTTTGTTCGGCTCGTATTCGGGGAAGACGCCACGCTCCGCGCCGAGCTGACACGACTCCGTCCAAGCCTCGCGGCGAACGAAGCTCATCAGCTCTTCCATGAACTCGATGGACTCCTGCGAGCCGTAAGAAATCTCGTGTGCGAGGCAGAGGTCGGCGAAGCCCATGATGCCAAGCCCCACGGGGCGCGTGCGCTTCACCACGTCGTCGATCTCCGGCAGGGGCCACGCGCACACGTCGATCACGTTGTCGAGGAAGCGCGTTGACCAGCGCACCGCCTCCGAGAGCCGCTCCCAGTCCACGCGCGTCTCCGCGTCGTAGAACTTCGCCACGTCCACCGAGCCGAGGTTGCAAGAGTTGTTGAAGTGCAAGGCTTGCTCGGCGCACGGGTTCGTCGCGTAGATCGGACCCATCGACTTGATCATGTGGTTGTGGCGGTTGACCTCGTCGATGAAGATGACGCCCGGCTCGGCGTAACGGTGCGCCGAGGCGACGATGCGATTCCACACGTCGGTCGCGTAAACCATACCGGGGCGCGGCGGCTCTTCCTTCGTGCAGCGTGCGAGCACGCCGGACTTTTCGGCTTCGAGGAACGCCGCGCGGTCGCGGAACGTCAACGTCGAGCCGTCGGCGCGGCGATAGACACAGTAGTCGCCGTTCTGGACAGGATCGAAGATCGGCTCTTCCCACGGCTGACCATCGAAGCTCAGTTGATACCACTCGCCACGGTCTGCCGCATCGAAGAACTTGTCTGTGACGGTGACGGAGATGTTGAAGTTCGTCAGTGAGTGCTGATCGTTTTTGGCGTGGATGAAGCGAAGCAAGTCGGGGTGATCGACGCGCATGATGCCCATGTTCGCGCCGCGACGCACGCCACCCTGCTTCACCGTGTCGGTCGTCGTGTTGAAGATGTTCATGAAGGAGACGGGACCCGACGCCACGCCGTGCGTCGAGCGCACGAGCCCGCCCGTCGGTCTGAGCTTCTCGAAGGTGAAGCCCGTGCCACCGCCCGACTGGTGGATGATCGCCGCGTCGGTCGCGGTCTTCATGATCCCGGCAATCGAGTCCGGCACGTCGAGGACGAAGCAGGCGGCGAGTTGACCGTTGGGCTTCCCGGCGTTGACGAGGCACGGCGTGTTCGGGACGAACTCGCGGCGGAGCATGATCCCACTCATCGCGTCGTAGAACTCGTCGCGCTTCTGCTGATCAGTCTCCGCGAGGGAGACGTGCCCGACGACGCGGCGCACCACGTCCGCCCACTCCTCAATCGGGTTGCCCTTCGCGTCCTTCAAGCTGTAGCGCTTGCTGACGACCTTGCGGGCGTTGATGCCGAGTTCCCTGACCTGCGGTCGCGCCTTGGCAGGGGCGGCGGCAATCACACTTCCCTGCGAGGAGTTCGGCTCGACGACTGTGCTCATCTTAACTATCTACCTTTCCCGCGCACGGTGTCGCGGCATGTCGGTGCGCTCAATTTTAGAGAATACTTCGGCGCGCGCGTCACCACAGACGCGCCCGTTTCTCGTGTGTGTCTTGGATGCTTGGCTGGCTCGACTGTGGCGGCGAAAGCCCCCCGCGCCGATACGCTTGCCGCGCCCGGTTCGCAACTTCTCTCGCCCCCTCGAAGCGGAGCGGAGTATACATACGTAGCTATCGGCTGTCAAGACTCTTGAACCCCATATATTGTACCATGCTTTCCTTTCAGTCCTATAGAGTGGGGACTCTAAGGATTTACCTGAACACAACCGCCGTCGCCCCTAAGGCATCCAAACAGTCTCATTTAACCGTCGTTAAACGTCCGCAGGCGGCGTCGAAAACCGGGCGCGACGGGGGCGTTGAGACCGTTCGGAAAAAAAATTATCGAGCCGAAAGTTTGCGGCTCGCTCCTGGCGGGAGACTGAAGATTGTCTGAACGAACAAACAGGGAGACGGACACGCTGGTGCGCGCGACGGCGGCTGAGGGCTTTATCCGTTGCGCGGCGGCGGTCACAACCACCCTCGTCGCAGAGGCGGCGCGGCGGCACGAGACTTCGCCGACGGTGGCGGCGGCGCTGGGGCGCACGCTCACGGGCGCGCTGCTCTTAGGCTCAGGTCTCAAGGAGTTGGATCGCCTGACGGTGCAGCTCGTCTGCGACGGGGTGGTCGGCGGCATCACGGCGGAGGCGAACGTGCGCGGCGAGGTGCGCGGCTACGTGCGCAATCCGCAGGCGGATGTGCCGCTCAACGCACTGGGCAAGTTTGACGTGAGCACGCTTGTCGGCAGGGGGACGTTCTACGTCACTAACGAGTCGGGCTACGACATCGGTCTCTACAAAGAACCCTATCGCGGCTCCGTCCCCATCGTCTCCGGCGAGATCGCGGAAGACTTCGCCAACTATCTCGTCAAGTCGGAACAGATTCCTTCGGCGGTGCTGCTCGGCGTGCTCATGCGCGCGCGCGAGGGCAACGACGCGCCCTTCGTCGAGGCGGCGGGCGGGCTCATGATTCAGGTAATGCCGGGCGCGGACGCGCGCGCGGTTGCGACGATTGAAGAGACGATCAAACGCACGCCGCACGTGACGACGCTCGTGCGCACGGGCGCACAGCCCGTCGATCTCCTGCGCGCGGCTCTGGGCGACGTGCCCTTCGAGGTCTTGGAAGAGCGCGCTGTGAGCTTCGCGTGTCCGTGCTCATACGAGCGCGCGGTCTCGATGATCTCTTCGATTGATCGCGGCGAGCTTGAGTTGATCCTGCGTGAAGATAAAGGCGCGGCGATGACGTGCCACTTCTGCAACGAGACCTACCGGCTCGACGAGTCGGCGCTCGAAAACATCCTCGCGATCAGCCGCGCTTGATGTTCCAAGCCCCAACGGGGCGTGATGAAATAGCTTGGGGCAACGCCCCAAGAATAGAACGCCGAAACAAACATGAAGCCCCGGAGGGGCGGAATAAGATTCCACGCAAGAATCTTATTCCGCCCCTCCGGGGCTTGTAATTTTTATTTCGATAAATTCCCCGTGGCGTTGCCACGGGCTATCACATCGCGCCCCTTCGGGGCTCGTCATTTCGACGGCAGCAGATCGAAGTTGCCCGCTTGACGATTATGCTCGTCGAGCGCGCCCATCACGTCCGAAGTCTCTTCAAGCATCTGCTTGGTCATGGCGATGGAGTCCGAGAGCTGCTCGAAGTCGAGCGCGGAGACACGCTCCGGGGTGGGGAGCGTGACAACCTGATCGTTGACGAGACCGAAGAAGTTTTCGATGGACTGTAGCTGTCCCTCGACGAGCTTGACGGACTTTTCCAGATCGCCGAACGCCGCGACGCGACGCTTCAAAATCTCGACGTTTGCCTGCTGGATGCGGCGCGCGCGGTCGTCAGGCGAGTTCTCGACGGCGCGCTCGGCTTGCGTCAGTTGGTTCTGCACCGCCTGTCGGTTGATCGAGCGCAGGTGGTGTTTGCGTCGGCGGTAAACGTCGAGCAGATCGACGAAGTCCTCCCAGCGCTGTTCGAGCGTATGAATGTTCGAAGGCACTTCGCGCGCGCCGGTGAACTTCAGGTAGTTCTCGAAAATCTGTTTCTTGAGCCACTTGAGATAGAGCACCGCCTCGCGCTCACGCGGATCGAAGGTCTCGATGAGGCGTTCGCGCTGCTTGCGGCGCATCTCGTAAAGCTGCTTCTTGTTGCGTCGGTCGACGAGGCGGCGGTAGAGGTTGCTCGCCGGGAGCGTGGCGAGATAGACGCCCTCGGCGATAAGCGCCGCACCGAGCGGAATGACGGAGCCCGTGTAAGCGGCGGCGACGGCGAAGCCCGCCATGCCCCAGAAGTTGACGGGCTCTTTGACCGCCTCTTTCAGATACTGTAGATCGACCTTTGTAATATCCGCCATGATCGACACCGTGCGACGAAACTTCCGACTCGATGCGGAGCGCGCCGCCTTCGCCCCCTCGACCCCGATCAAAACAACTAACGACTACCGACAGACCACCCCTACCAATTCGAACGCTACGAGCGACCACCGTTTCCGCTCGACCCGTCGCTTGCGGGCGGGAGCGCGCCCTGCGGCGACGAGCCCGGCAGCAATCCCATGCTCTGTTTGTATTCGTTGAGCTTGTCCTGCAACTGCATCTGCATCGCCTCTTGCTCCAAGTCCATCATCTGCGCTTCGACCGAGGACGCGCCCAACTGCATCTTCGCCTCGGCGGTGGCGGCGCGATCCTCGATCTTGTCGCGCATCTCCTGGAAGGTCGAAGCGTCGTCGCCGACCTGGAAAGATTCCATCGTCTGCGCGAGTTGTTCTTGCAGCTTCGCCTGCTTGGCGCGATTGATGAGCTGCATCGCCTCAGACGTGCGCCGCTCCATCTGGAGCTTATAGTTGTCGCGCATCTTGAGCGCTTGTTTCGATGCGCTCTCGGCTTGCTTGAGTTGCTGACCCGTGCGTTGGAGATCGAGCTGCGCCTGTTGGAGCTGACCGATATAGACGGTCGCGATGTCGTCCTTGCCCCCACGGACGGCAGCCCTGATCTTCGAGTCGTAATCGACGACCTGCGCCTCAAGCCGCTCCTTCATGATAGCGAGCCGCTTCTCGGTGCTCATCACCTGCGCCACCGAGTTGTTCAGCTCGGGGATGCGATCCTTCATGTCGCGGATGGTCTGTTGCAGCACCTTCTCCGGGTCTTCGTACTTATCGACCAGACCGCCGAACAGCGCCTTCAGCGAACGCTTGAATCTGCTCCAGCTACTCATCTTCAGCCGCTCCTCCGTCACCGACTCTCGCCACCGCGCCGCGAGACGACGGCGAACCTATCACACGCGCTTTTACGCGCAAAACATTGTACGCACGCGACCGCCGCGCGGTTGCATCTTCGACCGGCGCGGCGCGCGAAGTATAACAGTTCTCCCTGCGATTGCGGAATGCGGGCGTGCCGTCAGTTGAATTTCCCGATGTCGCGCCGGTAGTGCATCCCTTCCCAACTAATCCGATCGGCGGCGTCGTAAGCGCGCGCAAGGGCGTCGTCGAGCGTCGCGCCGGTCGAGGTGACGCCGAGGACGCGACCACCCGCCGTGCGCCAAGCGCCTTCGGGGTCTCGTCGCGTGCCCGCATGGAAGATTTGCACGCGCGGGTCTCGCGACGCGTCGTCGAGTCCTTCAATCACGTCGCCCGCGTGCGGGCTCTCCGGATAGCCGCGCGCGGCGAGGACGACGCAAGCCGAGGACTCGTCCGACCACTCGGCGCGCACGCCTCTGAGACTCCCGCGCGCGACCGCCTCGAAGATCGCTGCCAAGTCGCTTCTCAAGCGGACGAGAATCGCCTGCGCCTCCGGATCGCCCAACCGGACGTTGTATTCGAGCACGCGCACGCCTCCCGGCGTGAGCATCAAGCCGACGAAGACGACGCCGCGAAAGTCGAGTTTGTCAGCCGCGAGCCCCGCGAGCGTCGGCTCGACGATCTCGCGGACACAGAGCGCGTGCGTCTCCGCGTCCAAAACGTCGGGCGCGGTGATCGCGCCCATGCCGCCCGTGTTCGCGCCCGTATCACGCTCGCCGACGCGCTTGTGATCGCGCGCGGGCGGCATCAGCACGTAGTCTCTGCCGTCCGTCCAGAACAACAATGACGCCTCATGCCCCGCGAGCGCCTCTTCGATGACGACCCGGCGCGCGGCTTCCGCGCCGACCTTGCCCTGCTCCATCAACTCACTGATCGCCGCTTCCGCCTCCGCGCGGTCGCGCGCCACGACAACGCCCTTCCCTGCGGCGAGCCCGTCGGCTTTGACGACGACGGGAGCGTCCGCGTCGCCAAACTCGCCGCTGTTAAGAATCGCGCGCGCCTCATCCGCGCTCTCAGCGACGCGGAAGCGCGCGGTCGGGATGCGGTGTCGCGCCATGAACTCTTTGGCAAACGCCTTGCTCGATTCGAGTCGCGCGGCTGAGGCACGGGGTCCCGCGACGGCGAGAGAGCGCGCCGCGAATTCATCCGCGAGACCTGCGGCGAGCGACGCTTCGCCGCCGACGATGGTGAGATCAATGCGCTCGTCTTCGGCGAAGCGCGCGAGCGCGCGTGTGTCGGTCGCGCCGAGCGCGACGCGGCGTGCGATCTGCGCGATGCCGTCGTTGGCGGGCGCGCAGTAGATCGTGTGTCGGGCGTTCGAGTTTTGTTGGAGAGCCCAGCAGAGCGCGTGCTCGCGCCCACCCGAGCCGACGACGAGAATCTTCATGAGAGGAACGCTATTCCTGATTCGACGATGATTGCCTGTCGCATGATGCGGCGGATGCTGTCACGTCGCCGGGAGGGTGTCAAGACGGTGGGTGCTGGGAGCGGCGCGGAGTGCGCGGCAAAGAGACGAACTAATCCTTGACACAGTTTAGTGATAGTTATACTTTGCATAGCCCCAAAGGTCGGCTTTCGTGTCCCCGACGCGACCTTTCGAGTTCTACGCCGTCGCAACTTTCAGTTTCCTCGTAAGCTACAGACCAGACGAGCACGCCCGACCGCACAAGCTTACTCACACG
>JAVXVR010000204.1:0-4795 GCA_032230165.1 Acidobacteriota bacterium
CGCGAGACCGCCGCGCGCTTCTCGTTCCTCCTTTCGATCCCCGCCATCGCCGCGAGCGGTCTGCTCGAACTTAAAAAGGCGGTGCATATACTCCCGCCGGGAAGCGCGCTGCCGCTCGCGGTGGCGACCGTCACCGCAGGGCTAGTCGGCTATGCCTCGATCTGGTTTTTGCTGCGGTATCTGCGCACACACTCGACCGCCATCTTTATCGCTTACCGGCTCGCGCTCGGCGTCGCGTTGCTCGCGCTGCTGTGGCTCGGCTACGTCCGCCCGGTGTGATCTGTTCCGCGGCGCACTGTTTCTGCTACATACTCATCTCTTTGTCCCGCTCTCCCACGCGCCCCATCCTCGCGCGCCGTGTGCGGTTTAGGTTAAACTCTCGTTAGCGCCCCTCTCACGATCTTATTCTCGTGAACGAGTCAGGAGGGTTGGCACTCCCCATGAAGGACGAAGGTAAAGAAGCGAGCCCTGAGGCGCGCGCGCAGAGACCCCGTAGCCCGCGCGTGCCGGTTAATTTTTCGGTCGAGCTTGAATGGCACACCGCGTCGGGCGAGACCGTGAAGACACAGGCTTTCGCCGTGCGCGTCAGTCGCGGCGGCGCGACGCTCGTGACCGACGCGCAGGTTGCCGTCGGCGACGCCGTGCGCGTCACGCCGCCCTTCGGTCGCTTGCTCAACGCCGAAGTCAACGGCGTCTGGACGGACGCAGAGGATCACAAGCAGCGCGTCGGGGTAAAGCTCCTCGACACGCACGGCTGGTTCGCGGAATAGGAATGCAGCAGAGCGCCCCCAAGCAGTGGCGCGTGCGTGATTACGATCGCACGCGCGCACGCCAACTCTCCAACGCGCTCGGTCTCTCACCGACCGTCGCGGGTCTGCTCGTTGCGCGCGGCGTCGAAGACGCTGACGCGGCGCGGCGTCTGCTCGAACCTTCCTACGATCAACTGCACGATCCTTCGCTCATGCTCGGCATGGCGGACGCCGTGGCGCGCGTGCTCAGCGCCGTGGACGCGGGCGAGCGCATTCTCATCTACGGCGACTACGACGTTGACGGGACGACGGGCACGGTCGTGCTCAGACGCGCGCTCGAACTGCTCGGCGCGAACACTTCCTATCACGTCCCGCACCGCTTCACCGAGGGTTACGGCATCCGGCAAGACGTTCTGGAACGCGCGCACGCCGAAGGCGTGAAACTCGTCATCAGCGTTGACTGTGGCATACGCGCGCACGAGCCGCTCGAATGGGCGAAGGCGAACGGTCTCGACGTGATCGTGACCGATCACCACCTGCCCGACGCTGACGAGGGCGCGCCGCCCGCGTTCGCCGTCCTGAACGCCAACCAGCGCGGCTGCGAGTATCCCGACAAGCACTTGGCGGGCGTCGGCGTCGCCTTCAAGCTGGCACACGCGCTGCTGCGCGAGCGCGGCAAGGAGAATCTCGTCAAAGGATTCCTGAAGGTCGTCGCTATCGGGACAGTGGCAGACGTGGCTCCGCTCGTCGGCGAGAACCGCTCCATCGTCTCGCTCGGACTCGCCGACCTGCCGAACGCGACGAACCCCGGACTTCGCGCGTTGATGGAAGTCGCCGGGATGAACGGCGGGCGTGCTCTCTCGGCGAGCGATCTCGGCTTCCGCATCGGGCCACGCATCAACGCCGCCGGGCGCATGGACGCCGCGCGCGCCGTCGTCGAGCTGTTCGAGGCGACTGATGAACGGGAAGCGCGCCGCCTCGCCGCGCACCTCGACGAACGCAACCGCGAGCGGCAGGTCGTGCAGAGAGAGATCACGGAGCGCGCGATTGCGGAACTGGAGTTGAACGGCGAGTGCGGCGCGGTCGCCGTCGTCGCGGGCGCGGGCTGGCACAGGGGCGTCATCGGTCTCGCCGCGTCGAAGATCGCGGAGCGTTTGAGTCGCCCGGCGGTCGTTATCTCGCTCGACGAGGACGGCTTGGGGCACGGCTCGGCGCGCAGCGCGGGCGACTATCATCTGCTCGACGGGTTGACCGCGTGTGCCGATCTCTTTGAGAGCTTTGGCGGTCATGCGCAAGCCGCCGGGCTCACTATCCGCCGCGAGCGCGTGGACGAGTTGCGAAGGCGGTTGAGTGAGCACGCGAGCGCGCTTATACCGGAGACGGGCTGTGACCCCGTCGTCGAGATCGACGTCGAGTTGCCGTCGTCCGCGCTCACGCTCGCGCTCGCGGAAGATTTGAAGCGGCTCGAACCTTTCGGGGCGCGCTGGGAGCGACCCGTCTTCGCGTCGCGCGATTTTCGTCTCTCGCGCGAGCCACAGGTGCTCAAAGGTCGCCACTTCAAGTTTCACCTCGCGGGCGCGGACTCTCGCACGCACGAGGCGCTCTGGTGGGGCGCGGCGGAAACCGAAACAGCAACGCCGCGCGTAGGTGAGAGCATCGAACTCGCGTACACCGTCGAGACCAATACGTGGCGCGACGAGACGCGTTTGCAGTTGATCGTGAAAGATATGAAAAGGTCGTGAGTCGAGAGTCTAGAGTCTGGAGTAGAAGGCAGAAAAGCTTTTGACTCCAGACTCCAGACTCCAGACTCCAGACTCTCGAACATGCAGGAAGTCCGACGAAGAAGAGACGTGACGTTGTTGGGGCTGCGCGCGCGCGCGCCTTACTTTCTGCGTGCGCTGTCGCTCTTGCTCGCGGCGGGCGTCGTTTACTTCATCGGCTACACGATCTATCGCTCGCGCAACAATCATGAGTTCGTCCTCAGGCACGGCAAGGCTGAGCTTTCGACGAACGTGACGCGTCGCGTCGAGAATTACGAGCGGCGCGTGGACGAGGGTGGTCGCCTGACGATGCTCGTGCGCGCGGCGGTCGCCACCTCCTTCGACGACGGTCATCACGAGTTGTCGCAGGTGCACATCGAGTTCTACCCGAAGGACAAGGATCGCCCCAACAAGATCGACGCGCGCGAGGCGATCTACTTCAACGAAACGGAGACGATCTCTTTCACGGGTAACGTGCAGATCGAAACGGTCGATCAGTTGAAGGTCAACTCCGAGGCGATCAATTACAACATCAAAGACGAGCGCGGCGACTCGCAGGTGCCGCTCAACTTTTCGCACGAGAACATTTCGGGTCGCGCCGACGCGGCTGACGTGGACGGCAAGCAGAAACGGCTCAGCTTACGCGGCAACGTCGAGATCACGGTCAACCCGACCGAGAGCGCGAACGCGCAGGTGAAGCTGCGCAATGAGCCCGTCATCATCCACGCGCCGCGCGGCGACTTCGATCAGCTCAAGCTGCACCTCGCCTTCACGGGCGGCGCGACCGCCGAGCAGGGGAAGGATGTGATGAGCGGCGACTCGCTCGCAGGCTTCCTCAGCGAGAAGAAGAAAATCCAGCGCATCGAGACGCGGGGCAACTCGTACCTGCGCTCCGGCAAAGAGGGACACGCGGCGGAAGTCCATTCCGTCAACATGGACATCTTTTTCTTCGGCGACACGCAAAGGCTCGAACACGCCGTCGCCTCGCAGAACGTGCAGGCGCGCACGCTCGACGCCGACGCCGAAGCGCAGTTGAGCACGCCGACCGATGCGCAAGTCTTCTTCGACGCGCAGGGCGAGCAAAGCATACTCAAGGAGATGCGCGCGGAGGGTCGCCCCGTCGTCACGCTCGCCGCGCCGAAATCGCAGGCGGGCAACCCGAAGGCGGCGAACAAGCGGCTCACGGCGAACTCGATCCACCTTGCGTGGCGCGCCACAGGAAAAGACCTTGAGCGAGCCGAGGCGGTCGGCGACGCCGAACTCGTCGTCGAGCCCGTCGAGCAGACGCCGCAAGCTGATCGCAAAGTCCTCAACGCCGCGCGCTTCGACTGCGACTTTTTAGAGTCGAGCAACCTCGCGCGTCTCTTCACCGCGACGGGCGGCACGAAGACCGTCATCACGCCCGTCGTCGCGAGCGAGAAGCGGGGCGTGCGCACGCTCACGTCCGACAAGGTCGTCGCCTTCTTCACCCGCGAGACGCAGGACGTCGAGCGCGCCGAGACGCAGGGCAACACGAAGTTCAACGAGGGCGACCGCAATGGTGAGTCGGACAACTCAACCTATACCGCCACGGACAAGACCGTGCGACTGCGCGGCGGCGATCCATCTTTCTGGGATTCGCGCGCGCGCATCAAAGCCGCAGAGATCGACACGAACACCGAGACGAAAGTGACGCTCGCACGCGCGCACGTCCAGACGACCTACTACAGTCAGGAGCAGACAAACGGCGCGGCTCCGTTCGCGAAGGTCAAGAGCCCCGTCTTCGTCAACTCGAACGAGGCTGAGTTCCAGCACGAGTCGGGCTTAGGCATTTACACGGGCGAGGCGCGTGCGTGGCAGGACGACAACTTCGTACGCGCCGATCGCATCACGCTGCGCCGCGACTCAAGGCGCATGGAGGCGGACGGGCACGTGCAGAGCGCGCTCTACCGCGCCCGGCGCAGGGAAGCCGGAGGCACGCCCACAGTCGTCCCGGTCTTTGCCACCTCGACGCGCATGTTCTACTCCGACACCGACCGCATCTTGCACTACGAGGGGAATGTGGACATCAAGCAGGGGACGGAGCGCATCACGTCGGAAGTCGCCGACGTTTTTCTGCAAAAGGATCAGGGCGAGGTTGATCACACCGTCGCGCAGCGCAGCGTCGTCGTCACGCAGCCGGGCAAGCGCGCCACGGGCGACTGGGGACAGTACGTCGCCGCTGACGAGACGGTGACGCTCACAGGCAATCCGGCGCGCGTCGAAGACGCCGTGCAGGGCACGTCCGAGGGTCGGCGCATGACCGTG
>JAVXVR010000205.1:0-4043 GCA_032230165.1 Acidobacteriota bacterium
ATGAGCGGCGCGACCCACGTCGGGGCGTGGACGCCGTTCGTGACGGAAGTGATCGGCACCTGCTCGACAGTGCGACCGGGGAAAGCTTCTTGCCACAGCTCGCGCGAGACCTCGCCGTGCTTGCGGCCCACGCCGTTCGTCGAGCGGCACATCTTGAGCGCGAGCGGCGTCAAGCCGAAGAACTGGCTCTCGTGATTGGGCGAGACGCGACCGAGATCAATAAACTCCTGCTCGCCCAAGCCGAGCGAGGCGACGTAAGCGCGACCGAAGCAGTGTTCGACGAGGCTGGGAAGAAACTCGTCGTGACCGGCGGCGACAGGCGTGTGCGTCGTAAACACGCAACGCTCGCGCACGCGCGGCGCGGCGTCGGCGAAGGTGTGACCCTGCGCGACGAGTTCGCGCGCCAGCTCTAAGGTGAGAAACGCCGAGTGCCCTTCGTTCAGATGAAAGACGCGCGGCTCGATCTTTAATTCGCGCAGCAGGCGCACGCCGCCGACGCCGAGCACGATCTCCTGCACGCAACGCGTCTCGCGGTCGCCGCCGTAGAGATGACCCGTGATCAGTCGATCCGTCTCGCTGTTCTCCGCGACGTTCGTGTCGAGCAGGTAGAGTTTCACGCGACCGACATCAACACGCCACGCGCGCACGCGTACTTCGCGCCCGCGTATCGCGAGCGTGAACCGCACAGGCTCGCCAGTCTCCGCGTCGCGCACAGGCGCGAGGGGCAGGCGCGTTGGGTCGAGCTTCGAGTAGTTCTCTTCCTGCCAGCCGTCGCGGCGCAGGCGTTGGCGGAAGTAGCCGTAGTTGTAGAGGAGTCCGACGGCGACGAGCGGCAGCCCGAGATCGCTCGCGGACTTCAGATGATCGCCCGCGAGCACGCCCAAGCCCCCCGAATAGAGCGGCAGAGAGTTGTGTATGCCAAACTCGGCGCAGAAATATGCGACCGGATTCTCGCGCGTGATCTCGCCCGCCTCGCGCCGCGCCCACGTCGCCGCGTCGTCGCTCACGTAGCGGTCGAACCTTTCTGCGAGCGAGCGCACGCGCGCGATGTAGGATGGATCGGTCGCCATGCGCGTTAGGCGCAGCTCCGAGACTTCGGCGAGCAGGCAGCGCGGGCTTTGCTCGCAGTCGTTCCAGAGTCGCGGGTCGAGATCGCGGAAGACCGCCGTGCCGTCAGCCGCCCAGCTCCACCAGTAGTTCCAGGAGAGACGTTCGAGCGCCGCGATTGATTCCGGCAGAGCGCGCCCCGCTTCCAAGCCCGTTTGTTCGATCATCGTCAGAAGACAGTTTTCAGTTTTGAGTTTTCAGTTCACGCCATCCGATTTTTTACGAAGCCGAGTTTGTGCGCTGTAGAAACTGTGGTGACGTACAAACAGCTCCGCGTCGCGTTGGGAGAAAAAGACGAGACGAATCTCTTGAACTCCGCGCCCGTCTCGAACCCTTTGATCGCCGGGCACGTTAACTACGCCATCGCCGGTAGCATCGCCGGTCGTCAGATAGTTACTGATCGTCTCGGACGCCACGCGCGCCGCCTCTTCGCGTGGGTAGCCGAAAGCGCCGGTCGAGATGGCGGGGAAGGCTATCGAGCGCAGATCATTCTCATCGGCAAGACGCAGCGAGTTGAGATAACACGCGGCGAGCAATTCCGGCTCGCGCCCGTTATGGCGACCGTACACGGGTCCGACTGTGTGTATGACGAAGCGCGCGCGAAGTTTGCCCGCAGTCGTCGCGACCGCCTCGCCCACGGGTAAGCCTTCCGGGTAGCGCGTGCGGCGCAGCTCGCGACACTCTGTGAGGATCGCAGAGCCGCCCGCACGGTGGATCGCGCCGTCCACGCCGCCGCCGCCGAGGAGCGCGGAGTTCGCCGCGTTCACAATCGCATCGACTGTCTGTAGCGTGATGTCGCCGACGAGGACGCTGACGCGCCCGTTCATGAATTCGGTCATAGTTCGATCTGAAGGCGTGAGTGTAGCACTGTTGGGCGGCGCGCGCCGCTCGTCAGCGCGCGAAGCTTTCACGTCGTCTCGTCGGCTTGTTGCTCCGCCGTCTCGTCCGTTTGTCGTTTCGCTAATTCGTCGCGCGCTTCCATGGCATCGTCGCCACCACGCGGCTCGACCGTGATCTCGTCGAACATGTCGTGGCGGCGGATGGCTTCGGCGACGAGACGCGCCTTGTGATTGGTGAGCGGGCGCTCGGGGTCGGTGCTTGCGATCTCGAAGACCTCTGCGTCGAGCATCGAGACGCCGAGCGAGCCGAGCAAGACGCCCGGCGCGATCTCCATCTCGTTGAGGTTGTGTATGCGGAAGTGCCCCGTCTCTTCGACCAGCTCTTCGATGAACGGATCGCGCAGCGCGTGCTCGGCTTCCGAGACGGAAAGGTAGGAGCCTTCGACGATCAGGCAAAACTCGTGTCCGCGGTCGTGCTTCATGCCAGAACCTGAGGACGCGCCCGCAAAGCTCAGGCAACGGCTGTCGGGGCGCAGATTCCGGCGAAACTTTACAACAAATCCGTGGAAGGAAAAAGAGGAATTATGTGACGCGAGGCACAGCGCGGCGGCGCGAGATAAGAGCAATTTGACTCTGCCGCAGATGAACGCGGATAGACGCAGATTTGATAATTCTGATCTGCGTTAATCCGCGTCCATCTGCGGCTTACCTTGTCGCTCGTTAGGTTTGGTTTGACGCTCTTAATATGCGTCGGATGTCCCGTTGAGCGCGCGACCGAGTTGTGCGAAGTACGCGTCGAAGGTGACGAAGCTGGTGCCCTGAAAGAAGGCTTGTCCGCCCGTCTCTTTGGCGATGCGTGCGAGCGAGCTTTGACCGTAGCTGACGGCGGTCGAGTCGTGGCTCGACAGACCGACGCCGGGCGCGTAGAAGGCATAGACGGCGACCTCGCGCTGCTTCGCCTCGCGCACGGCGCGCTGGAGATCGATGCTGTCGAGCGAGCTGGCGGAATCGAAGCCGCGCGACACGTCAAGCCCGTCGGAGATGAGCAGGACGGCGTTGCGGTTCTTGTCCTGCGAGTCGAAACGCTTGAGCGCTTCGATCAACTCGACGTAAGGATTAAACGGCGCGGCGGAATCGCTCGCGGCTGGCACGCGCAAAGCGCTCGCGGCACGTTCGAGATCGTCCGTGAAGGGCTGGCGCACTTGCAGAGACCCGGCGGTCATGTAGCCGACCATAACGCGCGAGCCTGCGGGCAGACTGCGTATGAAGTCGCGCGTCACGTCGAGTTCGCCGCCGACGCGCGAGACGAGATCGTCCTGGACGAGCACAGCGAGGTCGAGAGGCGTCCGCACGCGCGCTGCGGCGGTGCGCGACTCTTTCGTGCGCTTGCCTGAGGCGCGGGCAGCAGGCGTCGCGACGGTCGCGGCAAAAGCGAGGGCGACTACGGTGAGCGCGTTAATAATTTTCTTAGTCAACATTGCTTCACTTCCCTTTCGGCATTCACTCCGGCGGCGGCGTCAAAAAAAACTCTCAGCTTTCAGGCACACAAAGACGCGCAGGTTTAGCTACTTCATGCCCGCGCGCCGACGCCGCCCCGCCTGAAGTCTGTCGTGGATTAAGATGCTGGTTTGAGCGTAGAGGATGGCTCGAAAGGTGCTCGCCACAGTCGCGAAAAGATAGTTAATGCGGAGACAAAAACTCACGCCCGCTTGCGCGTGGGCGTGAGCTTAACGATGAGGGCTTGAAGGGGGATTGCGCGGGAGCGCGCGCAGAGAGTCACGCACGGCGCGCGATTTCAAACCTCGACTCGCCAGCCGGAGACGCGCCGAGTTGATGGTAAGGACTCTCCTCCGTGATCGAGCCCGGCGGACGGCGCGTGAAGCGCAGGTCTTCGTCGAGCCTCCGGCGCAGCCTGCGATGGCTGAAGACGAGTAGAAAAATGATGGCGAGCTGCACCAGCTCGACCGCCGCGCCCAGATAGATGTACCAGCTCATACTCTTTTGCCCTCCCGCACGGAAGGTGCGCCCCGCCCTCTGCTCCTCGCCCCGAATCTTCTCATCACAACGCCATACGACCGCCGGGCGCGAAATGTTGTG